>JBEKOS010000313.1:0-13363 GCA_049521535.1 Terriglobales bacterium
CGATCGGGCATGCCACCAGGAAGCTGTTTCCGCATTTGGCCTTGCGCTACATCACCAGCGAGGCGTTCACGAATGAAATGATCAGTTCGTTGCGCTACGAGAAGATGTCCAGCTTCCGGGACAAGTTCCGCACTCTGGACATGTTGCTGATTGACGACGCGCAGTTTTTTGCGAGAAAAGAGGCCATTCAGGAAGAGTTCTTCCACACCTTCAACGCGCTGCATGAAGCCCAGAAGCAGATTGTGATTGCCAGCGACCGGCCGCCGCGCGAATTGGCGGAGATTGAAGACCGGCTGCGTAGCCGCTTTGAATGGGGCCTGATCGCCGACATCCAGCCGCCTGATTTGGAAACCAAGGTGGCCATTCTGCAGAAGAAGGCGGAGAACGAAAAGACCGTGCTGCCTACAGAGGTAGCGTTGTTTATCGCTTCGCACATCCGGTCCAATGTTCGCGAACTCGAAGGCGCGCTGATCCGCCTGGTCGCCAAGGCTTCGTTGGATGGCGTAAACCCGGTGACGGTGCCCTATGCCGAGGAAGTGCTCAAGAACATTATTGAGGCACAGGTGCGCAAGGTGACGGTGGAATCCATCCAGAAGGTTGTGGCCGAACAGTTCGGCTTGCGGTTGGTTGAGTTGAAGTCGAAAAACAACTCCCGGGCCATTGTAGTTCCGCGGCAGATCGCGATGTACCTCTCCAAGCAGTTGACGGACTGCTCGCTGCCGGAAATCGGACGTCAGTTTGCCGGCAAGCACCACACCACCGTACTGCACTCCATCGGCAAGATAGACGAAAAGCGCAAGTCCGACAAAGACCTGAACCGACTGCTCGCGAGGCTGACCGAACTGCTGGCATCATAGGCGCCTACGCCCGCTCGGGCGGACACCCACCAGGTGCCGGTTTGCCCGCGTGCCTCTGCTGTGTTAGTGTCGCGATGAAGTATGCCCGCCGCCATTCGGCGGGAAGGGGAGGCAACGATGGGTTTTGGTCTCATCATCCTGTTGGCGTTTGCCGTCGGGATCGTGGTGTATGTAATCTCTGCGTACAACGGCCTGGTACAACTGCGGGTGCGCGGGGACTCATCCTGGTCCGATATTGATGTGCAACTCAAGCGGCGCCATGATCTCATTCCCAATCTCGTGGAAACCGTAAAGGGCTACGCCGCTCACGAGAAAAGTACCTTTGAAGACATTGCCAAGTTCCGCTCGATCGCCATGCAGGCGACCACCCCGGCGGACCGCGGCGCCGCCGAGGGCCAGTTGACGACGGCGCTCAAGTCACTGTTTGCGGTGGCGGAAAATTATCCTCAATTGCGCGCGTCCGAGCAGTTCACTTCTCTGCAGACCAGCCTGCAGGAGGTCGAGGGCGCCATCCAGGATGCGCGGCGCTACTATAACGCGGTAGTGCGGGACTACAACACCAAGTTGCAGTCCTTTCCGACCAACATATTGGCGGGCATGTTTGGTTTCCAGCAGAAACAGTTCTTCCAACTGGACGCGCCGGCAGAGCGCGCCAACGTGGAAGTCAAGTTTTAGCTGCGGGAGCAACTCGTAGCGGGTGCGGGCTCTACATTCATGCAGTCCACAACGTCCATGTCGTTCATCGCGCGCCGGCTTGCCGCCTGCCTCCTGCTTCTGCTGGCTTGCACCCTGCCGGCATGGGCACGAAGCTGGCGCATCACCGATTTTCACGACACCATTACTGTCGGTCCAGACGGCGCAATCCTTGTGCAGGAGCGGATTTCGCTGGAATTCACCGGTCACTTCGAAGGTATCCATCGCGACATTCCGATCGACTATCCCGGCCCTGGAGGCACAAACTATTCACTGTTTCTGGAAGTCCGGGAGGTCACGGACGAGAGCGGTCGCACCCTGCGGTATACTGCAAAACGCGGCGGGGACTACGAGAACGTCACGATCTATATTCCCGGCGCAGAGAACGCCGCGCGCACGGTCACGCTCACCTATACAGTACCTAATGCAGTCCGGTACTTCGCTGACTATGACGAGTTCTATTGGAACGTAACCGGCAATGACTGGCCGGTCCCGATCGAGCACGCCTCGGCTATCGTAGTTTTTCCGGAAGCGGCGTCCGGGGGATTGCGGGCGCAGGCATTCACCGGTGTCTATGGATCTCAAGAACAGGCTGCCGGCACCGCGTTGCAGGGACCGCAGGCTTCGTTTGAGACCAACCGGCCGTTGCCCATGCGCGGCGGATTAACCATTGACGTCTACATTCCCAAAGGTGTGCTGCATGGTCCCAGCGCGCTGACGCGTGCCGGCTGGTTTCTGCGGAGCAATTCCATCCTGCTGCTGCCGGTGTTTGCTTTCCTGGTGATGTTTACTACCTGGTGGTACAAAGGCCGGGACCCCGACCCCGGCGTCTCGGTGGCGCCCATGTATGAGCCACCCGAGGGCATGAGCCCGGCGGAAACCGGGGCGCTGATGGCCGATTCAGTCGAGCCGCGAGACGTAACCTGCACCGTGGTTGATCTGGCGGTGCGCGGTTATTTGAAAATCGAGGAATCCGAAGAAAAACACTTGCTGTGGAGCAGCAAGGACTATATCTTCCACCTGCTCAAGCCGGACGCCCAGTGGGACGATCTGCGGCCCCATGAGAGGGCGATGATGGAGCATATGTTCCCCGGGGGCACGCAGTTGGTTCGTATGTCGGAGCTGAAGAACAAATTCTATGTGGCGGTTCCGGTGATCAAGCAGAACATCATGGCCGCGCTCAAGAAAAAGGGGATGTACACCGTCGATCCGGATTCAGCGGGCGCCTATGTCGCCGGCGCCGCCATCATGATTGGGGTTCCCTTCATTTTGCTCCAGGTATTCAGAGTTGTGGATTTCTTTCGGTCGCCCCTCATGGCCATCGTGGGCATAGGGCTTGCTGCGCTGATCGTGATACTTTTCGGACGGGAGATGAGTGCCAAGAGCCTGCTCGGTGTGCGGACCCGCGTAAAGATTTTGGGCTTTCAGGACTTCATGAATCGCGTCGATGCCGACCGGTTGAAACGCATGCCGCCCGATACTTTCGAGAAGTACCTTCCTTACGCGATGGCGCTAGGCGTAGAACATCGATGGGCGCAGGCATTTAAGGACATTTTGACGCAACCTCCGCAGTGGTACGCCGGCCCGACGTATGCCGGAATGTATTGGAACCCGATCCTGTTCACTAACAACATGCATACCATGTCCACCGATCTGCATACGGTGATGACCATGTCGCCGCGAGCCTCTTCCAGCGGCTCAGGATGGAGTGGCGGTGGCTTCAGCGGTGGCGGAGGATTTTCAGGCGGCGGGTTCGGGGGCGGTGGCGGCGGCGCGTTTTGACTCGCCTTCCTATTAATCACTCTGGCTCAGGTCACGGGCCAGATTACCCAAAGATGCTGCCTTCGTGTTATAACCGCGAGAGAAGCTTCTATGCATGCGGGTGATGAAAAGTGACGGACGCGCGCACACGCAAACGATTTCCGGTGGAAGTGCCGATTCGAATCCAGTTCACCAACGCCGAAGAAACGCCAGGAACGACGGCGAATATCAGCTCGGGCGGCGTGTATCTTAAGGCCGATGCCAAAAGATCAGCGAAGTCAGCGACGGCGAAATCGAAATCCGGAAGTTCATTTCGCAAAGGGGCAGCTGTGCGGTTCGATATGATTATGCCTGCCGAAGTGACCGGTGGAAAGAAGAACGTACGCATCCAGTGCAGCGGCCACGTGGTGCGCGTGGAAAAGCTGAAGGGCAGTCCCTCCCGCAATGGAGTTGCGTGCGTAATCGATAAATACGACTTTGTACGGACGTCTTAAACCTATGCTGAAGCTGATTCTAGGTGATAACCAGGCGATTTTTCGAGCCGGCATAGCCAAAGTGCTGGCGGTGGAAGACGATATGCGCATTGTGGCGCAGTCGCAAACGCCCGAACAAATCCTCACGGCGCTGGAAAAATTCCACGCTTCGGTGGTGATATGTTCGGCCAGCTTTCATCCCGATCTGAAAGCGGTGATTGCAGAGGCGGGCAAGGCCAAAACGCGTGTCATTGTAGTGGCAGAGAACGGCGAGGATTCGAACAAGTACCTGGCTATGGGCGCCGGTGGGGTAGTTTATCGAAACATTGACGGACCGGCGCTGCTGATTGCCGTTCGAAAAGTGGCCCGCGGCGAAACCTGCTGCCAGGATGTGACTGTCACCAAGGAAGTCGCCGACAACGACATGGTTGGCGCGCGGGTCCGGGACCGACTGACCCCCAAGGAACTGCGCATTGTCGCCTTGATAGTACAGGGCTACAAGAACAAGGAAATTGCCAGCGAACTGGGAACTACCGAACAGGTGATCAAGAACTACCTGCGGAATGTGTACGACAAGATCGGAGTTTCTGACCGTTTGGAATTGGCGCTGTTTACCATCCACCATCGCATTTTGGCGGAGGCGGCGGCAGCCGTGGCTGGCGGACCCCCAAAAATTTAGGAATCAAGATTTTTCGACTACGAACGGCAGGAATGAGTCCGGGGATTGCCCGCCTTCGAAATCTTCGATCTGAATTCTTAATTGTCTTATGTGGCGACCTTCGGATAGGACTTCAGCAGTTCATTCACAATCGTGACCAATTCCTTCGGATTCACGGGCTTTTCCAAATAAAGGTCCGCCAGCGGTTCCGCCGCTTGAAAAGCTTCGGTCACGTAACCGGAGACCACAACAACTGGCACCGTGGAGTGGCTCTTCGCGGCCAATACCACGGCCCTTCCATTCCCGTCTCCGAGTCTCCAGTCGGTCACGATCGCGTCGAAGGTGTTTCTCCGCATTTTTTCGATGGCCTCGCGCGCCGAGGTGCAGGCGGTGACGGTGTGGCCCGCGGCTTCCAGGATCTGGCATTTCAGGGTGACGACATGGGGTTCGTCATCGACGCACAGAATTCTAGCCATAGGCTGCGATCCTTGCTCGCGTTCAGCCGCGCCTGGAAATGAATGCCGAATCTTGCCTGGCACCCGTTTGCCGTTATTTTCAGACTACGATCATACGATTGTCAATACAGATTTATACAAGGGGCGGGCTTAGTGCCCTTTGTGCTAACAGCGGTATGGCGATCACCGCCTGGCTGCCGTCGATGTTCTTGAGCCCAAAGGATTGCTTTGCTGTCTCGCAGATTTTCTAATTCGGATTTGGGAACCAGGAACCAAGGCTCCCATTCCGAGAAAGCTTCCGGATGCCGGAATCCGGGAGCCAAGATCCGGAATCTCGCAAGCTATGGGCGGCTACCAACGACACTGGGTTCCTCTTCATGAGCGACGCGAACACTGGCCTCGCGTTCCAGTTTGTCCCAGGCGAAGGGGCGGCCGTCGATGGCGCGCTTCAGGGTCTTGAGCAGCACCAGCGAGAACAACTGCCGGTAGGCAAACCGTTGCAGCCAGACGTGCCCCAGCAGCCACGGGCTCTCGCGCCCCTCGGGGCCACGCCGCTCCAGGGCAAACGCCAGCGCCGAGGCCACAAAGTCAATCAGCAGGAAGGCGAAGAAGAACGCCACCAGCTTCTGCAGGTCGGCGGGATTGGCGGTTTCCGGGTGGAAGTGCCGGTCCACCAGGTAGTTGACTACGCCGAAGATAAACATCAGGTCGATGAAGGGCGAAACCAGCGGCAGCAGGATCTGGAAAATGACGATGTTGGGCAGCGCCACCCAGCCCAGCACCCCGGTGCGGCCCACCACGTGGCGGTGCTTCCACACCGATTGCAGAATGCCGAACGACCAGCGGAAGCGTTGGCGCATGAGGCCGCTGGCCGTGGCGGGCGCCTCGGTGAAGGCCAGGGCGCGGTCCTCGTAGCCCACGCGGTAGCCGCGGCGCAGCAGTTCCATGGTGAGGTCGGCGTCTGGTTCACTCGGTTGCCGACCTTGGCGTTGCCCGCCATGGCGGCAACGTCAGGATTAGCGAAGTGGGGGACCAACAGCGAAATTGCCGTGGGATGAATCACCGTATCGGCGTCGATGCCGACAAAAATTTCCTCCGTCACCTGCTCCAGGCCGAAGTTCAGGGCGCCGGCCTTGCCGGCATTCGGCTTGGTGAGCACCAGCACATGGCCCGCGGCAATCTCCTCGCGAAAGGCCTGGCGCGCCACATTCAGCGTATGGTCGGTGGAACCATCATCAATCACGATGACCCGCAGGCGCGGATAGTCTGACCGCAGCACGGCGCGCACGGTGCGCACGATTACCTTCTCTTCGTTGTAGGCCGGCACCAGCACGGCCACCGCCGGCCGGAAGGCGGCTGCCGCCGCGGCATCGGTATGGCGGCGGCGAAAACGGTCAAAGGTGGCCGCCGCGCCCACCAGCAGCAACCGCGCCGTCATAAGCGTGTCGCCCAGAAAAAAGATGAGCACAATGCCGGTCTGGATGAACCCGTAGATCCAGAATCCCACCCGCAGCAGGCGCGCCGCCCAGCGCTCGTTGGCCGAGATGGCCGGCATGACCTCGGCATCGGTCTTGCCCAGCAGTTGCGAAACCGGAACCAGTTCATAGCCGCGCGCGCGCAGCCCGTCAATCAGCAGCGGCAGCGCCTTGACCGTGGCCGCCCGGTCGCCGCCGCCATCGTGCAGCAGAATCACGCTGCCGCACTTCTGGTCGTCGGGCTTGCAGGGCGGCAGCGGGCCCTCCAGGATGGCATCCACGATCTGTTGCGAGGTGGGCCGCGGGTTTTCCCGCCAATCGTCGGGATCGAGCTTGTCGCCGATGGTGATGTAGCCCATGTCCTGCGTCACCTGCAGCGGCTTTACCTGGTCTTCCGTGTCCGGCTCCTGATCGATGGAGTAGGGCGGGCGAAACAGCAGCGGCTTGATGCCCAGGCGCGCCTCAAAGAACCGCTCGGTCACGTTCAGTTCAACCTGCAGTTGCGGTTTCTTGATGGCGCTGATATCCGGATGAGTCCAGGTGTGGTTGCCGATCTCATGCCCTTCGGCGTAAATGCGCCGCGTGATCGACGGATACTTTTCCGCCTCCGCCCCGATCAGGAAAAACAGCCCTTTCACCTGCTTTTCCTTCAGCACATCGAGGATGCGGGGCGTCCATTGCGGATCGGGACCGTCGTCGAAGCTGATGGCAATCTGTTTCGTCGTGCCGCCGTATTCAGTCAGCTCATACGGCACCGGCAAGGCGGTGAAGTCTTCGTTGCTCACCAGCCCGGTGGCGGCGTCCACTTCCAGCGTGCGTTCGCCATTGGCCGGACGCGCGGTGATGGTGACGATGTCCCCCTGGCCTTCCATGGCTACATCCTGCCCGGGAGGCACCGAATGCAGTTTCTGCGGCGCCGCCGGATCCTGCGGCGTGTCCCAGATGCTCCACAAGGAGCGGTCCTCGGAGCCCAGCCGCCATAAGGCAAACGTATTGACGCCCAACCGCTGGGCCGCCCGCATCTGGTTTAGGGCCGTCACCGCATCGGTGAACCATACCTCGTGCCGGACGCTGGGTCCCTCCAGAAAGGTGAGATGGGGATTGAGCTGGTCGCCATCAAAATCGACATCCGCCTCCGATTCGTTCGCCTTTACCCAGGCATCCTGCACCGAGACCGGTGACGTGCGGACCGTAACCATTTTCTTCCTGCCGCCGACCTTGCGTTCCTCCAACTGCCAGTCGTAACCGTAGTTGGAGATGGCGCAGATCAGCTTTTCCGGGGGAATCTCCTTCAGGGCCAGCGAGAGATTGTTGGTGAACCACTCCTGCGATGCCACCGCTCCCGGCTCTCCCCCGGGATAGTGCTCATCGTAGTTCATCAGGATGACGCCATCCGCCAGCCGGCCAATCGCCTTGTAGTCAAAGTCCGTGTTCCGCGCCGGCACCGCTACGTATAGCTTGAGGCCGCGGCTGTGCAGGTCCTGCGCCAGCTCTCCCAGCAGCAGCATGTAGCCCGGCTGCCCTTCCGGCGGAAACGCTTCAAAATCGAAAGTGAGGCCCCGGTAGTGGTCCGAGGCCAGGAAAATCATGATCTGCTGCCGGAAATTGGCCCGCGCGGCGGGATTATTCAGCAGCCCGGTGACCGGTATCCAGTTGAGCCCGTCGAAGTTGCTCACCATCGGCAGGACTTCGGTTTCCGCCTGCTCGGCATGCAGCAGCGGCATCACCTTGTCATCGATCTTCTGCGCCAGCCCATTGCGGATGACGTCGCTGCGCGAGCCGTCCTCGTTCATCGCCAGCAGATGCCCGTCGTCGGTGATGGCGTGCAGCCATTCCGGAAACAGCAGATCGATCTGCGGCAGATATTCCCGCAACGACGAGTAGCTGGCCGGATCCCAGTTGACATAGAAGGCGGCGCGGATGCCTTCCGTGGAGTTCAGGCGCACCTGCGTGGGCGGCGTCTTGGAGCGGCGGGCCACCTGGTGCGGACGCGGCTTCCGCTTTTCCTTTTCCTTGAGCGCATGATAGGTGCGGGCCGACGGCGGAAAGATGAACTGGGGCAGCGGCGTCAGCCGGAAGACCGCAACCACAAAGAAGACCACCAGGAAGGTGAACACCACGCCCGCGGCATCCGCTGTCCGGCGGAGATGTTTCCAGCGCCGCCGCTTCGAATCGTAAAATATGGGCCCAGGCATGAAAAAGGAGTCAGGAGACAGGAGTTAGAAGTCAGGACGAAAACGCCCTGCTACTTCTAAAGAACCGGGCAACCCGGCCTTTTGTCCTGAAACGCTAACATATTGATGCTAAGGTGCTTGAACGGGATGGTCAACTACGGGTCAGGAAGCGTTGTCGGTGCAGGTCAATGTGCCAGCCGAATGTCTCAAATAAGCTTCCCGACGTGCAATTATCCAAATAAGGGATAATGGCTGGCCATGGTCATGAAGAACTGTGCCTCCATGCCTGGGTAGTTCGGATAGGGTCACCTATGTGCGCCTGTACAATGACATGCGGGACATTGGAATTGTAATCGCTGTCATCTGCCTCGGTCTGTTAACCTACTCGTTCTCCTCAGCTGAAGCACCGAAGAACGCCACTATCTAACTGCGGTAACCATGCGATTACAGCCAAAACGGGTGCCTGGGACCCCGGCTGCCGGGCTGCGCTATCAGCGGCCAATGGCCGGTGCTCCACGGGAAACTGCAGCATCGGTGGTAACGTGGGATGAGGACGAATGCGACAGGTCATTCTCGACACAAACGTATTGGTGGCGGCACTTCGCTGGTCCAGTCTGTGCAGCGCCGCCGCCCAAGTTTGCCCGATGCCAATGACGAGCATATTCTGGAACTGGCGCTGGAGTGCGGGGCGGCAATTGTGACGCATAATCAGAAAGACTTTCCGGGGGCAGAGCGCCTTGGCGTACGCGTAGACACGCCAAAGGAATTTCTGAAAGCTTTGCGGGAAGGAGACTCAAGATGAACGTAGACGTGCCGGAAGAACTGTACCAAAAAGCAGCGCAGATCGCGGCATCGCAACACGTGTCGGTCGACGAAGTCTTTCAGTCCGCCTTTCGCGAGCAGATGGCAGCATGGGAGCGGCTTCAGCAGAGGGCCGCACACGGCAGTCGCGAAAAGTTTCTTGCGGTACTCGACAAAGTGCCGGACGTTGAACCGGAGGAATACGACCGGCTGTGAGGGCCCGGCCCCAGCGGCGCGGTTAATAGCAAGACGGGACGGAGCTTCATGCCGGGCTTGTCGCCGAACGGAAACTGGGCGAGAAAGATTTCACCGGAGCTCTTTCAGCGGCTGCCCATCCTTCAGGGTGTATATGTCCTGCTGCGGGTCCTGCAGTTCATGGGCCCACTCGTGGGCGATGCCCTGGCTCCAGGCGACGCCGGCGTCATCCTCGTCGGGAAACAAGACGACCACGCGCACGGGCCCCGCGGGAAATTCGGCGGGCACCTTGGCTCGCAGGCGATGCTGTTGATCGATGTCGCCGGTAAGTTCGATGGCCCTCATGGGAACAATAGTATCCGAAACCTGTGGCGCGAATCGATCAAGGTTGCCACGGCGACTACGCTATCGAGGACTGCCTGGCGGCCAGTGCCTCCGCCTCGGTCGCGGGCCAGCTCCATAACCTTGGGGAAGCTGCCGGCGGCCTCCGTCTCTGAGATGTGCGTAGCCATGCACCAAAGCCTGCATGCATTTTCGGAAAAGGCCAGCCAGAAGGTGTGCGCCGAAAAGCTCGGCGCGAACCTCGGACACAAGTCTAGGCCGCTACCTCTGGATACGCCTCTTCGTAATGCTCATCGTGAGCGCCGTAGTAGGTTACGGTGCGCCTGGAAAAATCAACATCGTAGCGAACCACCCCGGCTTGCCAGCTTGCCTGCAGGAACTCAGGAAAAGTGCTGTTTCCCGCCTGATCGGTTCGCAGTGCCGCGATTAGCCGGTCGCGGTCAAAGCCTGGCACGTCTGCGACGCCGTTAATCAGGGGCGTGCCTTGCTCGACCACGATGCCGTCATCCAGCACATACGTGGCCTGGGCCGCGGGGAGCACCCAGATATTTCGTTGCGCGCCCGCCTGCCGCAGGCACTCCGCGAGATAAGGAAATCCCCCGACCTTAGGGCGGTTAGACATGGCTTTCTGTAGACCAGCCTGCAGCTTCTCAATCGCCAGGCTCAAGGTGGATCTCCTCTCGAAAAGGTTCCGGAAATATCGTCGCGCGGTGTGAGCCCATACTAACGATAGCCAAGAGCCCATCTTGCTCTGCATCCGGACCATTACCCAAAAAGCGGATAATGGCTGGCCACGGTCATGAAGAAGAGCATCGGCAACGAAAGCCACGCATTGGTTTTCGCTGCCAGAGCGCTTAACTGCATCATGCGCGCCGCTTGGGGGGGGATGGTGCCCTCAGCGGTCCACTGCACCAGTCGCTTTTGACACCGCCAAACCACGCCCCAGACGTTGAACATCATGAACCAGCCGAGTCCGCCGCCAATGCCAATGGACAGGACACGATTGCTTTCCCATCCATAGGAATTGAGATGCAAGAAAGCGCACGCTGTGCCCAGCACGAGTGCCGCGGTAAGAACTGCCAGGACTGGGCCCCGATGAAGGAATTCGACCGGCGCCATGAGAATGCCCATATAAACGACAAAGGCGAGCGTCCAGAGCAGAAAGAAGCTCCAAACAATGTTACTGTGGGATGCCCCGGCCGCCCTCCGGTCAATACCAATCTCCATCATCCATAGCCCAAGTCCGAAGAACACGGTGAACACGGAGGACCAGCGAAACCACCAGAGAGCCTTCCGCATGAGCAAAGGCGCGGCCACGCGTCGTGCATCCGGGGCCAGTTCAGCCTGCCAAGGCGCTCCCACCAGCACAAAGAAGTATCCCAAGCCAACCCAGGTGATTCCGGCAAGGATGTGCAGCCACCGCAGACCGATCAGGACGTTGGCAACCGTGCCTCCGCCGAAGCCTACAACCGGCGCTGAAAGCAATGCCCACAAAATCATAATCATCGTTGTACCTCGATCAGGAATCTGAATGGTATCATCCTGACCGCCAGGCGCGGTCAAACTTCCATAGAATTGGATGGATGTGCAATTCCATGCATCTGAAGTAAAGGCGATTGAGGCAAGCCGGTCGGTGCATAGTTCGTGGGCAATTGGCTGACGCGGCGGACGGAAAACAAAGCAAAAGGAGATCGGCTATGGAAATTAAGCCGGCGCAAAATATTCAGGACACGTTTCTGAATACCGCCCGAAAAGAAAAGACGCTGATTACTCTTTACCTGCTGAGCGGGGTAAAGCTGACCGGGCGTATCCGTTCTTTCGACAAGTACTCGGTCGTGCTTGAAACCAACAATCAGGAACAGCTTATCTTCAAGCACGCAATATCCACCATGGCAATGCAAAAGAGCCACGCTGCGGAACGGCCGGAACCCCGGGCGGCGCTGGAGCACAAGCCGGCAGAAACAACAATCGCCGCGGAAAACGCGGAAGAAACGGAAAAACAACAACACAAGGCATAACCCAGCCGGCTTGCCAGGTAAACCGATACGGGTCCTGGCATCCCTCTTTTTTGTTGTTCAGCTTTATCGATGATGCGAGAGAAAGTATTTCTGGTAGGAATCGATTACCGTTCGCGCGCGCCAGGCAACGAGCCCCAGGGAATCACCGGGGCGGCCCGGCAGGCGCGGCAAACTGCGGTAGGGTCTACCCCTTCCGAGCGGTTTACGGCGGAAGAGTCCATGGCTGAACTGCGCGAATTGTCCGCCAGTGCCGGCGCTCAGGTGGCCGGTGAATTCCTGCAGCAGCGCGACCGGCCTGATCCCGCTACTCTCATCGGCCGCGGGAAACTGGAGGAAATCGCCGGGGCTGCCGCCTCGGTGAGCGCGGGGCTGATTATCTTTGATCACGAGCTTTCACCTTCGCAGCAGCGAAATATTGAGAAGCTGGTTCCGGCCCGAGTCATCGACCGCACACAACTGATTCTCGACATTTTTGCGCGGCATGCGCGCACACGCGAAGGTCAGTTGCAGGTGGAGTTGGCGCAGCTTGAGTACTTGAAGCCGCGGCTGGCCGGGCGGGGCAAGGAGATGTCACAGTTGGGCGGCGGCATTGGCACTCGTGGTCCCGGTGAAACCCAGCTTGAAACTGATCGGCGCCGCATCTACCGTCGCATTCGGCACGTCAAGCAGCAACTGGAAGAGGTCCGCCAGATCCGGGCGCAGCAGCGCCGGCGCCGTGAGTCCCTTCCCGTTGCCACCGTAGCGCTTGTGGGTTATACGAATGCCGGGAAATCCACTCTGTTCAATGCGCTCACGCAGGCGGGCGTGTTGGAATCGGCCAAGATGTTCGCCACCCTCGATCCGACCATCCGCGCAATCACCTTGCCTTCCAAACGAAAGGCTCTGTTATCAGACACCGTCGGATTTATTCGCAACCTGCCCCATACCCTCGTGTCCGCTTTTCGCGCCACTCTGGAGGAAGTGCAGCGCGCGGCGCTGATCCTGCATGTAACCGATGTGGCCAGCCCAACCGCAGCCGAGCAGGATGCGCAGGTGGTTTCCGTGCTTCGCGAATTGGAAGTCGACGCCAACCCCAGGGTGCACGTTCTGAACAAGATTGACCTGCTCAAGCCCACGCAACGGGAGGCGCTCCACGACACTGCGGATACAGTGCATACGTCGGCAGCCACCGGAGAGGGACTGACGGAACTGCTCCAGACCATTGATCTGGCCTTGGGCGAAGGCCACGATCCGGTGAGTCTGGCGCATCTCCGCGTGCCGCAAAGCGAAGGAAAGGTGCTGGCGCAACTCGAGGCTCGCACCAGGATCAAGGCGCGCCGCTACAGGGATGGATGGGTTGAATTAGAAGTTCAGGCGCCGGAGACACTCCTGCGCCGGCTACGCAAATACGGAGTTTAGTGAGTTAGAGTGGAATGTACGGAATCGCCGCCGGTCGAAGCCTTCAAGAACTCGTAATGATTG
>JBEKOS010000314.1:0-9714 GCA_049521535.1 Terriglobales bacterium
TGGGCGAACCGGCAGCCTTGCGAGCCCTTGAGCAAGTGGCGGAACCACATCTTCACCGCTGAGACGCTGAGCATGACTTCGATGAAAACCACATTCGAGATTCTCAATAGCATGGTCAATGAAGGCGTGTTTCAGAGCTATGCCATCGGTGGCGCGATCGGCGCTTCGCTATATCTAGAACCCACGGCAACCTTTGACATTGATATCTTCGTAGTGCTGCCGCAATCACCGGGTCGTGGCCTTGTCAGTGTAGCGCCGATTTATGAATATCTGACAGAGCGGGGATTCAAGCCTCATGCCGAACATATTATCATCGAGGACTGGCCGGTGCAGTTTCTCGTTGCGGGCGATCGGCTTGAGGATGAGGCGGTTGCGCAAGCGGCGGACGCTGAATTGGAGGGGGTCCGGGCGCGCATTATGACGGCTGAACATCTCATTGCGATTGCCCTTCGCACAGGGAGGGCCAAAGATTACTCAAGGGTCCTGCAATTTCTGGAACAATACTCAATCGATCACAAGAGGCTGCAAAGTATTCTGAGCCGGCATGGGCTCGTTTCAGCGTGGCAACGATTCAAACGAAGATTTCTGGGAAGTGCTGATGAGTAGCATTGAAACGCGCAAGAAATTGGCCGCATTAAACTTTACGGAAAAAGCGATCATCCTGGAGAAGCTCCGGGACCTCAGCCGCGTTCTGGCCGCAGCCGGGCTAAGGCGCAAGCCGGTTGGCTCCCGCGAGTCGAGGCGTGAATCAAATCGCCAGGGCCCAGAGAAAACGTCATAGGTT
Organism: Terriglobales bacterium; assembly: GCA_049521535.1. Taxonomy (GTDB): domain Bacteria; phylum Acidobacteriota; class Terriglobia; order Terriglobales; family Acidobacteriaceae; genus CAZUCM01. The sequence continues at coordinate 785 of JBEKOS010000314.1, forward strand.
GTCCTCCGCGTCCTCCGTGGTGAAACAATGAAAATCGTTACCACCGACGAAGTGCGCGCCATTGACCGGCGCACGTACGACGAGTATCACCTCCCATCGCTCAATTTGATGGAAGCCGCCGGCAGCGCTTGCGCCACGCTGGCATTGGAGGTATTTCCAAAAGCCCAGCGCATCCTGGTGGTTTGCGGCAAAGGCAACAACGGCGGCGACGGATTTGTTGCTGCACGTAAACTGCGCCAAGCTGGAAAGGATTGTCGAGTGGCATTGCTCGCTGCCCCCGAGGAGCTAAAAGGCGATGCAGCAGTTATGTTTACTCGGATGGATCTTCCGCGAGAAGACGTTTACCAGTTGCGAACTGTCGACTGGCGGCTTACGACTGGCGAGTGGTTTGTCACGGCTGATTTGATTCTTGACGCAATTCTCGGTACCGGCTTTCGACCTCCCGTGAGCGGACTGTACGCCGTCGCCATCGAGGTGATCAACCATAGCGGAGTTCCCGTGCTCGCCGTTGATATCCCTTCCGGGGCAGATAGCGATTCGTATATAGCACTCGCGGATGTAGCGCCGATCTCCAGACCGGCTGTGGTGGGGGCGACCACGCACGCACAAGCATCGCCGCAACTCATCTGCCGTGCCGACGCAATAGCCACCTTCACCGCTCCCCGTCCTGCGCATGTGTTCGGCAATTTAACGAGCGGCCCGATTCGAGTCGCGCCAATTGGTTCGCCAGATGCAGCCATCCAGTCGGCTCTGAATCTGCATGTCATTACTCCCCACGATATAGCGCAAGTGCTGGCTCCGCGGCCAGCAGACAGCAATAAGGGCAAGTTTGGACACGCTCTCATCATTGGAGGCTCAGTTGGGAAGTCGGGTTCCGTAGCGATGTCTGGGCTGGCGGCGCTACGTGTGGGCGCGGGACTTTCGACCGTTGCGACGGTTAAGTCGGCGCTGCCTATCGTTGCGGCCCATGCCTGCGAAGTCATGACGGAGCCGCTGTCGGAGACCGAAACCGGCACGATCTCTTCCCATGCGTTCCAAGAGCTTGATGGACTCTTATCTGGCAAGAATGTAATCGCCATTGGGCCTGGAATGTCCCGTAATCCGGATGCAGTCCACTTAGTCCATTCTCTCGTCCACAAATACCGTGAAATCCCCATGGTGATAGATGCGGACGGCCTCAATGCTTTCGAGCATGACGCCGCCGCACTGGATGGACGCGGACGAACTCTGGTGCTGACACCGCATCCGGGAGAGATGGCGCGGTTGGCGGGCGTGCCCTCGGCGGCGGAGATTCAGCGTGACCGACTTGGCTTCGCCCGGAGATTTGCGGCTGAGCATCAGCTGGTGGTGGTGCTTAAAGGCTGGCGAACGCTGATTGCACTGCCCGACGAGACGGTTTGGGTAAATCCGACGGGTAATCCAGGCATGGCCACAGGAGGTACGGGGGACGTGCTAACTGGCATGATTGCCGGCTTCCTTGCTCAGTTTCCCAACGACGTGCCCCGAGCTGTCTGCGCAGCGGTCTATCTGCATGGGCTCGCTGGTGACGCAGCACGCGAGGAATTTGGCGAACAACCTATGATCGCCGGGGACCTGATTGCCTGCCTGCCAGAAACGTTTAGGCGTGCCTTAAAGTGGGCGGAGGAGAGTTTTGCGAGAATTCAATAATGGCGCCTGGAATTAGGAAGACGGGATGAACGAACGGTGATATGCTCTGCGCAATAACTCTTCTTTCCCAAAAGTATACGATTTCGGTATAGGCGGGCAATCGAACGGCAAGACGCAGTAGGTCCGGCTTTCGCATCACCTCGGTTGCTTACCGGCGAACGCGTCTTCGTGCAGGGAAATTTCCCGTTCATGCTCTCCAAGACGTTCGATGAGGATGTGCACGTCACAATCTCGCAACAGGCGCGGGAACTTCTCTCCCCATTCGATCAGCAACAAATTGCCGGGTTCAAATAAGTCTTCCAATCCCAAGGTCGCCAGCTCACGGTCCGTATCGAGGCGGTACAGGTCGATGTGATAAACGCTCACATTCGAGCCGCGGTATTCATGGATCAAGGTAAATGTCGGGCTGGTCACGTCCTCTTGCTCGGCGGCTCGGAACCCTTCGGCGATTCCCTTGACCAAAGTCGTCTTGCCGGCGCCGAGGAGCCCGCTCAGAATCACCACCTTTGGCGGACGCAGAGCATCGGCAAGTGTGCGGCCAAAAGCAATGGTTTCTTCATCGGAGTGGGTAATAATCTGCCGCAATCAAAATCCCATGATGTTGTAGCCGCAATCCACGTATATGGTCTCTCCGGTGATGCCGGTAGAAAGATCAGAGGCCAGGAACAGACCGGTTGCGCCGACTTCGTCCACGTCCACATTGCGGCCAAGCGGTGCCCTCTGGGCATGCGCCTCCAGCATGTCGCCAAGTCCGGAGATTCCGCGCGCAGCCAACGTCTTGATGGGGCCGGCGGAAATGGCGTTAACGCGAATCCGTTGCTTCCCCAGATCGGCGGCCAGATAACGCACGGTTGCCTCCAGAGCGGCTTTGGCCACACCCATCACGTTATAGCGTGGAACGACCTTTTCCGCACCATAGTAAGTCATGGTGATGATGCTGCCTCCATCGGTCATCAGCGGCGCTGCTGCACGCGCCACGGCAATCAGTGAGTAGACGCTGACATCGTGGGCCACGCGAAACCCTTCGCGCGTGGTGTTGACAAACAGGCCTCTCAGCTCTTCCGCGGGGGCGTAGGCCACGCTATGCACCAGGGCGTCCAATTTGCCATAGCGGGACTGGAGGGTGGCAAAGAGCGAGTCGATTTCCGTGTCTCGCGAGACGTCACACTGGAAAGCTTCGGCGCCGGGCAGGGCATTGATCAAGTCCTCCGCCTCCTGACGCAGGCGTTCGTTTTGATACGTCACCACCAGGTGCGCTCCGGCCGACTGCAGTTTCTTGCTGATCCCCCATGCAATGCTGCGCTTGTTTGCCACGCCAAACACCACGGCCGTTTTGCCTTCCAAACTTATCATTCGATAACGTCCCCCAATCACCCAGAATATCAAGATACAATCACGTTGACATTCGATCTCATTAGCTAACATAATTAGCCAATATGACGTACACAGTTCACGAGGCTAAGACCCAGCTCTCACGGCTCCTACAAGAAGCCTGCGACGGCAAAGATGTTGTCATCGCCCGGGGCAAGAAGCCAATTGCCAAGATCGTTGTGAATGAACATCCTTCTCGATTCGCACACATTGATTTGGTGGTTTGACGGAGACTCCCTGCTCTCACGGCCGGCGAAGCTGGTGATGCAGAATCCCAGAAACACGATCCTGGTTTCCGCAGCGACTGCCTGGGAGTTGGCGATCAAAGTCAATCTGGGTAAACTCAACCTGCTTCCTCTGATCATCGACTTTGGCAAGCAGGTTGCCGAAGAGGGGTTTATCGAGCAGCCAATCACATTCGAGCATGCCACCAGAGCTGGACTGCTTCCCATGCACCATCATGACCCGTTTGATCGCTTGATCGTCGCTCAGGCGCAATTGCTTAACGTACCTATCCTGAGCGCTGATAAATTATTTGACGCATACGACGTAAGGCGAATCTGGTAGTACTTCACCTCAGCACTGTCCGCATCCAGAACGACAACCCTCCCATTTTGGTTCGATCGAGTCCCAATCTCTTCCACAGTTCTTCGGCCTCCCTTGCCAGGTCCGCCTCGCCGCTCACGAAGGCATTGGGCAACACGACTTCGTAGCCACGATGACCGGCAAGCATGCTTGCCGCCAGCAGGTATTGTTCGGAGTAGTACCATTCCGCGCGCTCCGGAGGATAGTCGTAAGGAAGGTGAACGTCGTGGAGGTGCACCAGTACACCGGGCGCGAGCGCCGGCAGGATCTCCAGAAAGAACACAGTGACGTCGCTGTTCATAAAGCTGCGATGGGAGCTGTCAATAAACAGCAGGTCACCGGTGCCCAGCTTTTTAAAGATCGCCGAATCCAACTCCTCAAGCGGCTGGCGAACGATTTGGTCACACAGGGCATTAATCTCGGAGCGCGGGCATGGATCAATCGATGTCAACCGGGAGCTGATCCCATGATCGCGAATCGCGCGGCGCATAATTTTGGTGGACTGGCCTGAGCCTACTTCAATGCACTGACTCGGTTTATACATTGCGATTAGACCGTACAGCGCCACAGTGTCTAGGCCCGAGAACCATTTATTGTCCCAGGAGGGCTCAGGGGAATGCGCAGCCTGGCGATTGGGAATACGCGTCAGAGACGGCGCAAACTCGAGCAATCGCTGCACGAGTTGACGAAAAGTCTCGCGTCGTGCCGAAAACATCTCGTACAGCTCGGCGTGGGCCGGGCGGCCGTATCCATATCGAGGCTGGGGATTCAGTCCGTAATCCAACAGAATAGGGAAGTACCCCTTGCACAGCTTTGGCAGGTTGTATAGCAGATACGAGAAGTTGTTCTGCCGCGCAAGTTTCTTGAGCACAACGAATTATAAAATGCCGTTGACGATTGAGCGGCCTTTGCGTCAAATGATCGAGCCGATTACTGTTTTTCACAGGAGAGAACTTATGTTTCGTCGCGGACGCACTCTGGTTTTCCTGACCGCCCTTTGGCTTATTCCGATTCTCAGCCGTGCACAGGCGCAAACGACCATGCAGCAGACCGTCTCGCGCTCATCGAGTGGTGACGCCAAGACGGCGGCTACGGCCAAGGCTGAAAAAGGCTCATCGGGCGACGAGGAGCGCGGCCTACAGATGCTGCAGATGGCGGAAGCCGAGGCCGGCGGCCTGGAAGGCGGAATGCGTGCCTGGGCGCTTTGGCAGGTGGGACGCGGCTACGAGAAAAGCGACAAGAAAAAGTCGTTAGAGCTGCTGGAAAGCGCGCTCCGGGCTTCCAATACCATTGAAAATGACAAGCTCGATACGCGTACGCGGTTACAGGAACAGATCCTCAATACCATGGTCCCGCTGGCTCCGGAGCGTGTGGACGAATTACTGCTTACGGTCGATCCCGCCGCGCGCGAAAAGGTTCTTTCCTCGCTGCTTTCCTATTACGAAAAGAACAAGAACATGCGCCGGGCACTGGAAGTCATCTACCGTATCGGCGCGGAAAAAGAGATTCCTTACGACGCCGCCATGCGCATCATGGAGAAAATGACGCCGGAGCAATCGGGCGAGATGCTGCAATTGTTTACCGTCTCATTAGCGAGTTATCGCGACCATCCCGACGCGCACGTTTCCATGATGGATGGGGGCGGCTTTTGCGAAATGATCGTGCACTACTGGCAGCGCTTTCCCAAGGAACTGGTGCGGCAGGGCATCGATGAAGTACTGAAGCAAGCCGATCCTGCCAACCAGAAGGACAAGGACAAACAGACGGTTGCGATGGCATCGGGTAAGGGATCGGTAACCTTTGCCTCGATGTACGAATTTCGCCTTTTCCAGTTGCTGCCGGTGCTGCGCGCCATCGACGAGAACGCCGCGGAGGAGTATTTGAAGAAATATCGTGAAGTGGCGACGATGCTCGGAAAATATCCTGACGGTACTAGTTCACTCTCCCCGCCGAGCGGTTCCGGAGACGAGAAGCAATCAGGCGCCGGGATGTCGTTTTCCGTAAGCGGCGGACCCAACGACATGGCGCAGAAGATGCAGGAGATGGCCAAGGCACAAAAATTGGTGGGTGACGCCGAGGCCGGGCATGCGCAAGATGCCATGGCGAATGCGCCTACCATCAGCGATCCCGGCCTGCGCGCCATGTGCTATGAAGGCATCGCCCGCGTGACCTGGAAGAAGGACTCGAGCGTGGCACACAGCGCTTTGGACAAGATGCTGGACACAGCGGAGAAGATGAAACCGGATGAGCAACTACGGTTTCTGAAGGCTGCCACCGGACTCTATGTGCAGATGGGGGAGGTCGAGAATGCCAAAGCGACCATTGAAAAAGGCATGGGAGTGGCCGCCAAGTCGTACGCCTCGGATGCTAACGCCGATGATCCCAACAAGGCATTAAAAGCGTACTGGCCCGCCACCGATGCCTATCGCGGCCTCCTCAATCAGGCGGCGGGCATCTCCCCCTTGTGGACCATGACGCTGTTGAAGGAAATCTCCGATCCCGAGGTTAAGGTTGCCAGCGAAACTGCGCTGGCCGGACGCTGGCTGAATGTGCCGCTGGGCGCGAGTATCATCATGACCGAGCGCAAGGGTAACAATCAAATCATGATGAGCCTCGATAATGATGAGTGAGCGAGGTGGTCGCCGCAGGCTAACGTCGACATCCGCTGATTTGTATCCGTCACCGCATGGTTTGGAGTATTCCTAAGGTTCGGTACCGCTCCTTTGCGCCATTGGTCGCCAATCCTTTTCCCGCAGGTGAACGCCAAAGAATTCGCCAGCCTTCTTGATGTTGGCGAACGCCAAGTCCCGGTCCTCGTCAGTGACATTCTTGACTTCACCAAATCTCGCCAGTGCGCTTCGAACGTGCCCGGCATCGGTTAGCGGCTCCTTGCGGATATTCGGAAAGGCAAATGCGGTATCCGGCAAGGCGTGCTCCTGGCGGGAAGTCAACTTGCCGGGGTGCTTTGTTGAACCAGGGACAGCGCCCGGAGGTGGTTCCCAGGTTGGTGCCGGAAGATTGGGGGCGGGAGACGAGTGATTCATGGGTTTGGGGTGGGCTCCAGCGTTTTCCTGCGATTGTAGCGGCCCGGTAATAAGTAAGATCAAAACCGTGGCGGTGATTGGCAATCTCATAACTACATGCAGTGAAGTAACGGTCTCCCGAGCGCCAGGCCGTCGGGATTGTCACAGATCCGCGGTCGGGGTCTTAGTCAAATTCGTGTTTTGGCGGTGTTTGGGCCGCACCAACTCGCCCGGCCACGATGTCGGCGACGAAGTAGTTTTCGCCCTTTATGGGTGCGCCCGCCAGGCGCCGCAAATAGGTCAACTGGCCGACGTGTGTCAGTGCATCAGCCACCGGGCCTTGAAATAGCTTTTCAGCCGGGGCCCGCATCGGCTCAGCCGAGGCTAGGTAGTCGTCAAATGCCTTTAGGGCGGAGAAAAGGCGTTCGACATCCTCATCCCACGGCAGCGGCTCGGAACTGTGCCATTTGCGCTCCCCGCAGGCCATCGAAAGGCCCCAATCCATCAAATCGCCGATGTGAGCGAGAATGTGTCCGGGAGTTCGAGCGCTGGCCGCCGTTTGAAATCCAGAAAAATCAGCGGGTGCGCTGCGGACCGCCTTGCCGCCGCGATACGCAAGTGTGGCCAGGGTATGTCGCAATAATTCACGGTCTGTAGCAGAATTCTCTGACATAAGAAGAGAATATCAAAGTCGCCCAATGCACTAAAATGCAATTGCCATGCTTAACATCAAGATTGACGATCTGGTCTGTCCGGCGTGTAAACAACCCATCGTCTTGAACGAGGAAAAGGCCACGCTGAAATGTGTGCAGTGTCACCGCGTATATCCCATTAGGGACGAGATTCCCATCCTTCTGATCGACGAAGCCACGATTGAGGAACCATGAGGAATCATGAAGATCGTTGTCGCTGAAAAGATCGCTGCCCCGGCAGTTGCACTGCTAAGAGCTCACGCGGGCTGGGCGGTGGTGCTTCCTGAGGATATAGGGGATGGCCTGATGCGCCATCTTCAGGATGCCGACGCGCTCATCGTGCGCTCCGCGGTTGAAGTCAACGACGCCCTTTTGGCCGGCGCGGAAAAACTGCGCGTGATCGGCCGCGCCGGGGTTGGCGTAGACAACGTGGATCTCGACGCCGCCACCCGCAAGGGCATCGCAGTCATGAATACTCCAGGAGCAAATGCCGTCGCGGTCACCGAGCATACCCTGGGCATGATGATTGCGTTGGCGCGGCACCTGCCCCGCGCAGATCGGCTGATGCGGGCTGGCAAGTGGGAGAAGAAATCGCTGCAAGGCGCCGAACTGAGCGGCAAAACGCTTGGGATCATCGGACTGGGCCGCATCGGCACGGAGGTTGCGCGCCGCGCACAGGCTTTTAAGATGACGGTGGTCGCGTTCGACCCCTACGTTTCGCCGATGGTTTGTGAAGACCTGGGAGTAAGGTTAGCGAGCCTTAATGAGGTCTTGGCGGAAGCCGACTATCTGACGCTTCATTTGGGCCTGAGCCCGGAGACGGCTGGAATCATCAATACTGGCAGCATCGTAAGAATGAAGCGCGGCGTACGCCTTGTGAACTGTGCCCGCGGCGAACTGGTGGACGAAGCTGCTCTTGCCGACGCGCTTAAGAGCGGCCACGTCGCCGGCGCTGCACTGGACGTCTTCCAGCACGAACCGCCGCACGGTTCGCCTCTTACCGCCTTGGAGAATGTGATTTCGACCCCCCACATTGCCGGTTCGACCTATGAGGCTCAGGAGGCGGTTGGCGTACAGATCGCCCAGCAGGTGATCGAATACCTTACGAAAGGCATCTTTCAGAATGCTGTCAACGTGCCGTCCGTCTCCTACGAACAATACATTGAGATGCAGCCATTCCTTGTGCTTGCGGAGAGGCTGGGATCATTTGTGGCCGAGATCACGCCTGGCCAACCGCAGGAGATCGCACTGCGCTACCGCGGACGCATCGCTTCATGGAAGACCGAACTGATTCGCAACGCTGCGGTCATGGGCGCGCTCAACCGCGTACTGGCAGAGCGCACGAATTTGGTAAATGCGGCTTCCATAGCTGAATCGCGCGGTCTCCGAATCACCGAGGGCCGCAAGACCGGCGCAACCAGCGGAGGAGCCTCCGAAGTACTTACCATTCGGTTTCGGACCTCGGCCAATGAGCAGATTGTTCGCGGCACCGTGCTGCACGGCAACTCGCCGCGCCTTCTGTCAGTGGGCGACATTGACATTGAGGCACGCCTGGAGAGAAACCTGATCTACCTCCGCAACCGCGATGTAC
>JBEKOS010000315.1:0-5815 GCA_049521535.1 Terriglobales bacterium
TCCCAACCGCACGCCCTCCAGGCACTCCTTCCTGATGGGATTGCGTGGGCTGCCAACGCCTTTCCGCCGCTTCCTTCTGGCCGTGGGAATTTTTGGCCTGGGCGATTTTTCGCATACTCTCCTTATTCTTTATGCCACTCAGGCGCTGACTCCGGTGCACGGACGGGCCGTCGCTGCCAGTATCGCCGTCGGTCTTTACCTGCTCCATAACTGCTTTTACGCCGCATTTGCCTATTTCGGAGGCTGGCTGAGCGACCGCGTCCGCCAACGCCGCATAGTGCTGGCCGCAGGCTATCTTCTGGCCGCAGTGATGGCTGGGATCTTGGTTAAAGGAGTACACGAGGTCTTATGGTTGGGAGTTGTCTTTGCGCTGGCTGGTATCTTTGCCGGCGTGCAAGAGACGCTGCCCGATTCAGTGGCCGCAGAACTGGTGTCGGATAACCTGCATGGCATGGCCTTCGGGACGCTCGCGGCGGTCAACGCGGTGGGCGATTTTGCCTCAAGCCTCGTAATCGGCCTTTTGTGGACAAGTGTCTCCTCCGGCAGCGCATTTGGCCTCGCCGGAGCACTATTCCTGGCGAGCGCAATACTGTTGCTGTGGCCCGAACGCACTGAGCCAGCCAGTGCGGGCTAATGCCCGGTTGCCCCGCAGTAATTACGGTGCAGCCGTCATCTGCGTCCAGCTTCCCACTTCACCCGCCTTTTCCGGGGTGTAATTGGGATCATCGGTGGTGCGGTAGTTGCCGAAGCCGTCGGTGAAGTGATACTGGCCGAGGTTGGAGAGCTGCGTCGTACCGCCGGTGCTGGGATCATTGACCGTATCGACGCCGCGGATCACATCGCTCCAATGGTCGGCAGCACTGCGGGCGCCGCCATCCCGCAGGTAACTGTCGTCGACCCCTCCGCTGGAGCGCATGGCCGCTTCCTGTTTGTCGAAGTTCGCCTGGAAGGCCGCCTGTTGCTTCATTGTCTGCTCCATGATCGCCTGCGCCGCACGGATTTGATCATAGCCTTGCTGCAGCTTCTGGTTGAAATCCGCCAGCATCTTGTCGGTGATCGCTTTGGAGAGCCGGACCCATTCCGGATTTACATACAGGGACTTGGCAATCACACAAAACATCGGCATGCGCTTGTCGAGGGTGCCGGCGGGCGCCCGAAAGCTCTGCAGGGCCTGGAATCCCCAGTTGGTCTGCTTGATCATGCCGGCGTTCACTCCCGCATTAGCCCCCTGCGAGATGTAGTAAACGCCAAAGAAGGCCTCTTCGACGAGTTGGCCGTTCAAGTCGTAGCCAATCTTGATGGCCACGCCGTGCTGGTTGGGCCACGGGTCCAGGTGCAAGGCCTTGGCCAGGTCCGGCAGGTCCTGTTGCCCCAGCCATTTGAGATTGGTGACATCGGGGCGAACCTTCTGGATGAACATTGCCATCGCCTGCATCGGAGGTTGCGGCGGCGAGGAAAGTGCGCCCGTGGGCAGGCGCTCACCAGGTGCAAGCTTGCGGCTCTTGTCGTATTGCTTGAGTTGAGGCGCAACTTCGGTGGACTCCAACCGTAAGAGCGGGTATTGGAAATAAGCCTCTGCATTGTCGGGATTCTCCGCATGGGAGGAAAAAGAAAGGGGGTACTCGACCCAGCCATAGTGCCACTCGAGCTTGCTCTCGAAGCGCCACTTCTCGGGCAGGTGAATGGTTGCGGCGCGCATTCCACCATGTTCTGTATCCGGGATGACGCGCTCCACGAACTTTTCTCCGGCGGTTGCCTGCGCAGCTTTGGTTGCAGCTTTGGCACCGGGTTTGGGTGCGGGAGCCGGTTTAGCCGGGGAGGCCGCGGCAGTAGCGCTCGACCCAAAGGGGGCACTGGCCGCGGCGCCAGAGACATTGGTACCAGGAGTTGGCGACGCACCCGAAGCGCTGGTGCCAGAACTACTATTTGAGCCTGCAGCCAGCGCGGCCTGTTTGCACCGATCGGAGAGCGAGTCCCTATGCTCCTTGAGACAGGCGATGATTCGGCCCCCGCCCGGTTGTACTCCCGCGCATAGCTTTTGTGCATCGTCTGCGCAGGCGGCGCGAATCGCAGCAAGTGTCGATTGATCATCCGCCAGCGCGAACTGCACCACTGTGGCGGCGCAGACAACGAGCAGTACCCGCAAACTTCTCATGGCAAACCTCACGTCAAAGCGGATCAAAGGATGGCGTTCGGCATAAGCCGAATTGCTAAATACTGTATCAGGTAGGTCAATGACCTTCCCTCCGCTTTCCGTGTTTTCCGTGGTGAGCTTTACGGCCCGCTGTGGCCGCCCGCGCATTGCATCACCCCGAGGTATGCAGTCCATCAACCGACGGCCTCGCGAAATTGATGCGCCAGAACTCGCGAGATTTGGTGCAGGTGGGTCAACTCATGCGTAGCCCAGGCATCCAGCGCTTGAATCTTCCCTATAACACTTTTGTTATAATGGACTGGGAGGCAGCGTGGAGCTAAAGCCAGTAATCTGGATCGGTTCGTCCTTGGACGATTTACGCACCTTTCCAGAAGACATTCAGGATGACCTTGGTTACTCGCTCTATCGCGCCCAGACAGGTGAGTTTTCCGAAAAGGCGAAACGGATGCAAGGGAATTTGCGCGACGTGGTCGAGCTCGTGGCAACTGACTCTGCTGGAACGTTTCGCCTCATATACACAGTTAAGCTCGGCGACGTTGTATACGTTCTTCACGCATTCAAGAAGAAAGCGAAGCACGGAATCGCTACTCCTCAAAACGAAATCGAACTGATCGCGCGGCGCCTACGCTTAGCGAGGATGCTACATGAAAACCAAGATGATTGACGGCGAAATTGTTCGGATCGGCAGTGGGAATGTCTTCGCGGACTTGGGCCTTAGCAATCCAGAAGAACGGCTTCTGAAGGCGCGCCTTATGCTCGCCATTAATTCCGAGATCGGTCGCCGAGAATTGACACAGGAAAAGGCCTGCAAGCTCATCGGATTGAAACAGCCCGAGCTCTCCCGCATTGCAAATGGCAGGGGATCTGGATTCTCGACGGAGCGGCTCATCGACGTCTTGCTGCGCCTGGGGCGCGACGTTGCAATCGAAGTATCGGCCGCCCGCGGATCTGTCGGCGAATTGCGTTTCCGCGAGTTGAGTACGTAATGGCGGGCGCAAGATTGCGACTGTTACAGTACCCTCCTGCCTTCCCGCGTTGTTCCTCCCACCTTGGCTGCGCGCGAAAAGCGCGAGCACAGCAAACTTGGCTATCGGGAAATTTGCTATCTCTTTTCCGTGTTTTCCGTGGTGAGCTTTACGGCCCGCTGTGGCCGCCCGTGCATTGCATCACCCCAAGGTATGCAGTCCACGGACCGACGGCCTCGCGGAATTGATGCGCCAGAACCCGCGAGATCTGGTGCAGGTGGGTCAAGTCGTGCGCTGCCCACGCGGCCAGTAACTGCGCCAGCGTAACCACGCCCAGGGCCGGATGCCGTCCCCGCCGCGCGAGGTCCTCGGGCCGCAAAAGCAGCGCGCGCAGTTCGTCCAGATTGGCCGCGCGCAGGCAGTCGAATTCATCCAGCAACTGCGGCAGCAATTTGCCATGAATCTCGCGCACGTGCCCTTGGCGATCGAATGACACAAAAGTCTCCGTCTCGCCCGATTGCATGATCATCCGCACCCGCGGCATCCAGTCGGTGCGTTCGCCGTGAATTAGATGACCGACGACCTCGAAAACGCTCCAGGTGTTCTCCCCTTCGTTGCGCGACGTCAATTCATCGGGCAGACCACGCAGCAGCGCATTGAGAGCCGCCGGAGTGCGAGCGAGAAGCGATATGGTGTGTTCCATATTGGGTTCGATATTATGACTCGTGAAACTGATATTGCCGTCTACGACATGGTAAATGTAGCCCATGAAGACGTTACATGCAGTCTATGAAAGCGGCGGGTTCCGCCCCATGAAAAAGTAGGAGGGCATCTCGAGTAGCGGCTCCCTCGGCGATTACTCAACTAGCCGCAAAATTACACTTCTCTCGGCAAAAAAGCTCGGTCAAATCAGGCAAGCAGCGCGGCGGTACCGGGGCACTCCAGGCGAGGGCGCGCCGGAAAAATCAGGAATCGCGCTAGTCACGGTAGGAACGGCCATTGCTGGCCGTCCCCCGTACAGATCCGGACTTGAGGAATTACCTCATCCGGCTCTTACTTCGGATGTGTAGCGTCAAAGCGCACGTCAGGAAAAGGATGCAAGATGCGGGGACGAGGTATCCATCGTTCAAAGGTCAGACGCAACTTGGCCCAGGTGAGGCGTCGACCGCGCTGACTCCGGCGGCGCAGCACACTCCGCCAGTACCAGCACAGACGATCACGGAAGCGTGCCAGTACCGGCATGTTGCCCGGCACTGCATGGTAACGGTAGTAGCCTTCCACCACTCGTTTCAGCCGTTGCCCGACGACGCTGACGCGGGTATGCATGTGCCGCCGCAGCTCCTGCTTGATGCTCTGGAGTTTGGCTTGCATCCGCTTCCCCGCCGTCCTGCGCCATACGACAAAATAGCCCTTGGCGTTCACCCCACAGTAGTGGTTGAACCCCAGAAACGTGAAGGTTTCCGCCTTACCCGCTTTCCGCTGTTCCCGGTTGCGCTGCGCAAAGCGACCGAATTCAATCAGTCGCGTCTTTTCCAGATGAATCTCCAGCCCGAACTTCGCCAGCCGTTCCTGAAACTCTCGCAGAAACCGCTCAGCATCGCTGCGGTGCTGGAACCCGACCACGAGGTCGTCGGCATAGCGCACGAAAATCATGTCGCCACTCGCCACCTTCTCGCGCCAGGCCTCGGCCCACAAGTCAAAGACGTAAATGCAAGTACACGTTCGCCAGTAGCGGCGATATGACTGCCCCTTGTGGCGTGCCTACTTTCGTCTCCGACCATTCGCCTTCTTCCGACACTCCCGCCTTTAGCCATTTCTGGATCAGACGTAGAATGCGGTTGTCAGCCACCCGATGCGCCACGAGCTTCTCCGTCCATGAATGACTCATGTTGTCGAAAAAGCCGCGGATGTCCGCATCAAGAATCCAGTTCACGTGCTTCCGTTGGATGCCCACATTGAGCGCGTCCAGCGCCTGATGCGGGCTGCGCCCGGGTCGGAAACCGTACGAAAAGCCCCGAAAATCCACCTCGTAAATCTGATTGAGGATCGTCACCACGCCCTGTTGAACAATCTTGTCCTCCAAGGCCGCAATGCCCAACGGACGTTGTCGTCCGTCGGCTTTCGGGATATACACTCTTCGCGATGGTTGTGCCCGGTACCCGCAGCGCCTCCGGTTGAGATCTGCCGCCATCGCTCCACAGCGGCCAATAGACGACGATGGTGTCGCGCTCGTAGCCCGTCACCTCCCCCGTTTCCGGGCCGTTGGCGTCAGCTGCCGGGCACACTTCAACACTACGCGGCAGCTGATCGGGAATTGCTTGCTGGTTTGGGGACTCACGGGAGAGGCTCGACATCTTCGGGCAGGTAGCGGCGGACCCGGCGCTGGCCGAACTCCCGATATCGCGAAGATCTACGCCGCAGAGTCCTTTAGCGTTCACTAATACTCCCGCGCCATCGGGAGTGCTTACGCGCGCACCGACGAAGGTGAGCAGGCGGCTGCGTTTGTCGGGGCCGAGTTTTCTCGTTGTCTGCGGCAACAACGGCGAGTTCCGCGCTGGGCCGGGCCTGAAGAGCGTGTGTGAGAACTCCAATGTCACCCTATGGCCGAACATTGTCATTCTGAACCCCGCCAAATCCGCGCGGACGGGTCTTCCGCGCGAGATTTGGCATAGGCGAAGTATCTCTGCATTTGCAC
>JBEKOS010000316.1:0-5815 GCA_049521535.1 Terriglobales bacterium
AGGCATTTAGCCACGGATTAACACGGATTTTCACGGATATCGACGAGAAAAGCCCGGAGCTATGGACGAGGACTTAAACGGCGCAACCTTGAAGCACGAGGCACTAACTTCGAGGATTATTGGCGTGTTTTACTCCGTCTACAACGAGCTGGGGTACGGCTTTCTGGAGAGCGTTTACGAAGAGGCCCTATTCATTGCCTTGACCGAACACGGACTCGAAGTCAAACAACAGCATCCGGTTCCGGTTTGGTTTCATGGCCGTAGGATCGGCGATTTCAAAGCTGACCTGCTTGTCGAGAACCTGATCGTCCTGGAACTCAAAGCCGCGCGCACACTGGATTCCAGCCACGAGGCTCAATGGCTCCATTATCTCAAGTCGACCGAATTTGAATTGGGACTCCTGTTCAACTTCGGCTTGCGACCGGCATTTCGTCGCCTCCTGTTTGATAACGAGCGAAAAAGGATCCGTGAATATCCGTGGCAATCCGTGGCCGAAATGGGGTCTTAGTTATGCGAATTGGATATGGGTGGGACTCGCATGAATTCAAGCCGGGCATACCGCTGCGGATTGGCGGCATCGAAATACCGCATCCAAGAGGGCTCTCGGGGCATTCCGATGGCGATGTACTCCTGCATGCGGTTACGGACGCGCTTCTGGGAGCCGTAGCTGCCGGCGACATTGGGGCATACTTTCCGCCCTCCGATCCAAAGTGGAAGGGCGCAGATTCGGTAATCTTCGTGCGCGAGGCACTCCATCAGGTTCACCGTGCCGGCTACACCATCGCCAACCTCGATTCCACTCTGATTCTGGCGGAACCCCGGATTGGACCCTACTCCCGGAAGATCCAGGAACACGTAGCTGAACTGCTGGACATCGCACCGTCGGCTGTTGGAGTAAAAGCCAAGACTCCCGAAGGCATGGGCACCGACAATGCCGCCATCGCGCAAGTAGTGGTACTGCTGGTCCGGAACGAAGGCCGCGAACTTGCCGAACTTGAGGCGCTCGAACAGGAACTCGAAGGAGTGGGCACCGGCGGAATTCTAAAGCGCGGACGGAATTGAGCCTATTGGTGCACGTGCGGACTTTGGCCGGGGTTTTGCCCGACATGCTTGCTCGCGGGCTTCTGGACCTTCACATCGAATTCCACCGGCTGTTCCTTCGGCGCATAGCACTGACGGTTGTCGCAAGCCTGGTACTTTAGAACGCCGTGAACGCGGTAGGTGCCAGGCGAGACTGTACCGGCAGGCGTCACCAGAGCGGTGACGCGGAAATCGCCCGTATACACATTGAGTTTTTCATCCCCGAGGAACTCGAATCCCATGTCCTCACCCGCAGGATAAGAGACTTTGCCAACCATTATGTTCGTCGGCGGATTCAATTTGATGCTCGTCGCCACCAGGAGACTGTCTTTGGGCTTGTTGGAATTTATGTGAAATCCCTGCTCCACCCGAAAATCCAACTCAACTGGCGCACTTTTTCCTGGAGCGACAGTCACTGGATTCACCGGCGCCACGGAAACGTACAATTTCTTCGCCATCGCTTGATCGTCGGCGGCAGCCATCACTGAGAAACAAAATCCAGCACAGAGACACAGAACCACAGAGAAGAACAAGACCTGGAGACCTGGAGACAGGGTGACACAGCGACCATCGCGCATCGCAGTGGCTCTGTCGCCCAATCGCCTCGTAGCGCAGTCGTTCTGCTCTTCTCTGCGTCTCTGGTTCTCCGTGCTGGGCTTTCTCATGGCAACGCTCCCCTGGCAGCCTGGGCCGTGGTCTGCGGCGACGCCTGCTTCAGCAAGGACTTCACGCTGTCCTCGACCTCGCCGTGGCTGGCAAGTCCGAAGACGCGCTGGGATATTTTCCCATCCCGGTCGAGATAAAACGTTGTAGGCAGAACCTCCATGCCGCCATATAAGTCCGCAACCTTCTCCGTGCCCTGCAGCACCGGGTAGTTGATTCCCATGTCGTGAGCAAACTTCAGAATAATCTCGGCGTTGGTGTCATCCATGGCAACGCCGATGATCTGCAATCCTTGCGGTCCGTACTCCTTCTGAAGGTCAACAAACCAAGGAATCTCGACCTTGCAGGGTGAGCACCAGGTAGCCCAGAAATTCAGCACCACCGCCTTCCCCTTAAAGTCCGAAAGGTTTACGTGCTGATTGCTGCTTAAATCCGTGAGTGTGAAGTCGGGTGCTGCCTTTCCGCGCAAGCGGCTGGAGCCAACCGCCAGCGAGTCAGCACCACCCTGCCGCGCGCGGCGGGCGCCGAACCATAGCATGCCCGTCACCGCCATTGCCACGACCATTAATATTGTCAGATTCCGTCGCACACCTGACTCCTCACAACGAGAACCGGTTCAGAAACCGGAGGTAGCCCGATAGTACTGTAAAATGCCGGGTCAACACCAATACTCCGATCGCAATCAACAGCACCCCGCTCAGCACTTCGATGGTGTGCAGATGCCGCCGGAACCGTCCATAAAATGCCAGGAAACGATCGATTCCCAGAGATGTCAGCAGAAACGGGACGGCCAAGCCCGCGGAATATACCGCGAGTAGCAGGGTGCCCTTCAGCACCGTATCTTCGCCGGCCGCAAATGCAAGAATCGTGGCCAGGATGGGACCAATGCACGGCGTCCATCCGAACGCGAAAGCGAATCCGACGGCGAACGCTCCCCAGGCAGAACTGCCTCCCTTGACCTCGTGCATCCGCTTATCGGCATAGAGCGCCTTGATCTTCCAGATGCCCGTCAAATGCAGGCCAAATACAATGATCACCACGCCGGCGATGCGCGTCAGGATGGGGTAATACTGCCTCGTCACCTGCCCAACCGTGGTCGCAACCGCCCCCAAAGAGATAAAGACAATGCTGAAGCCAAGGATGAACATCAGCGAGCTGAACATCACGCGTTTCAGGACCCGCTGATCTTCGTGCTGCAAGGCATCAACGCTGCTGCCAGAAATCAAAGACACGTAGCCCGGAACCAGCGGCAATACGCATGGCGAAAGAAACGACAATATGCCGGCCAAAAACGCGGCAATGGGTAAAGGAAGGCCTGACATTTCGATTCAATTCTACTGGAAACAAATCCGCCGTTAGTCGGGAATTGGGCTTGCGGACGTGAGATTTAAGAACCCACAGCTACTGGCACGCGAACCCACAATCCCAAATCGCAAATCCTAAAGTGCGTTTCACCTACGCAGTCCGGTCCATCCTTCGGCTACCACGATGGAGTTGCCGGGATTGCGGGGATCGTACTTCACCGATGCCGGAAGGCCCACCTGGGATGATTCAACATCCATCAGAGCGCCCAAGCTACTGATCTCCTGCGAACACTCGTAGCTCACGCCACCTACGTCATAGCTGTAAATCAGCAGCTTTGCACCCGGATAGGAATTGGCGCCAATCTCGTGAATATCCAACACGGTGCCATCGGTGATCCTGCCGATCACACTGAGTCGCTGGCGCCGCTCTCGCTCTCTCTGTTCGGGTGTCTTGCGATGTGTCCAAGCCCACCAAAAAGCACCCGTGGCAGCGGCCAGCGCGGCGGGAGCCAACCAGTAATAGAAGCGAAACGAACTCATAGGACAGCGCTGAAGGCAGAGAGCTGAAGGTTGATTTCTAAGCTTAGGAGCTGACCTTCTCCCAGTCCTTCAGGAATGCCGCCAGGCCCTTGTCGGTGAGCGGATGATTGAACATCTGGTCCAGGACCTTCCATGGAATTGTAGAGACGTGAGCGCCCGCCATCGCGGCTTCCACCACATGCAGCGGATGCCGCACAGAAGCTACCAGAACCTGTGTCTTGTAGTCGTAGTTTGTGTAGATCTGGACAATCTGCCGGATCAAGTCCATTCCGGAGTGGCTGATATCATCCAGCCGCCCGACGAACGGGCTCACATACGTCGCGCCGGCTTTGGCGACAATTAGCGCCTGACTAGGAGAAAAGCACAGCGTCATGTTTACGGCGGTGCCCTCCCCTGTGAGGACTTTGCAAGCCTTGACGCCTTCCCGGGTCGTCGGCAACTTTACCACCACGTGCTTGTGCCAGGTGGCAAAATCCCGCCCCTGCCGGCACATCCCGCCGGAATCCGTGGCCGTGACTTCAACGCTTACCGGGCCATTCACGGTGTTACAAATCTCGAGGATCGTCTCCTTGAACGGTTTGCCTTCCTTGGCGATCAGCGAAGGGTTGGTGGTTACGCCATCGAGGACTCCGAGAGATTCGGCCTCGCGTATTTCACCTATGTTTGCGGTATCAATAAAGAATTTCATAAATTGGCTTCGGTTCTTTGCGCGTTCTGCGGCACCGCAATGAAAGCGTCATCCATGACCGGGTTCGACAGTTTGCCCACGCCTTCAACACTTACTTCTACAACGTCGCCAGCTTGCAACGGACCTACTCCCTCAGGCGTGCCGGTCGCAATCAGGTCTCCGGGATACAAGGTCATTACGCGTGAAATAAAGCGGATTATAGCATCCAGCGAAAAGATAAAATTCCTGGTGTTCCCTCGCTGTCTCAGGTCGCCATTGACCCGGCACTCCACCTCCACACCGACGACAGGATCCAATTCGTCTCGATCAGCAATGACCGGACCAACCGGACAAAAGGTATCGAAGCCTTTTCCCCGCGTCCATTGGCTGTCTTTTTTTTGCAGGTCGCGCGCGGTCACATCGTTCACGCACGTGTAGCCGCGAATATATGGACGAGAATCCTCTCCCTCCGGCAGATGCCGGCACCGCCTGCCGATGATTACTCCCAACTCGCCCTCATGGTCCACCCGCTCAGAATCCGGCGGACGAAGTATAGGCTGAGCCGGCGCAATGATAGAAGACGGCGGCTTCAGAAAGATCAGCGGCTCAGACGGTACCTCATTGCCGAGTTCACGCGCATGGGCGGCATAGTTACGTCCAATACAGATAATCTTGCTGGGCAGGGTCGCGGGCAATAAACTGGCATCATTGAAAGGAATAGGATCGATTCGTCGTGTTGGCAGCTCGTCCAGGTCCTTTTCCGTTTCCGAAGGCAAAAGTACCACGCGCGTGATCATCTCACGCCCGGCAACGGTTTCAATCATGCCTAGTTGGGCAGTGCGATCTAATTCAAATCGGCAATATTTCATTCTGACCCTTTTCACCGCGGAGACGCAGCGAACGCAGAGGAAGAAGGATCAAAATCATTCACCAGGCGCTTTATGCCATCCTTCATCCGTGCAACGTGAAAATTGAGCAAGAGTCCAAGTTGTTTGCCGCTCAATCGTAACTACGATAACAGTTGCGCTTCCTGCACGGGAAGCACAGTGTCCACAGCCTTCAGCTCAACTACGACACCATCATCGATCAACAGGTCCATACGGTAGCCGGCAGCAAGCCGAACATTCTCGTAGATGACCGGCAATTCCGTCTGACGCTCCACTTCATGCCCTCTCTTTCGAAGCTCGTATGCCAGACATACCTCGTAGGCGCTCTCCAGCAATCCCGGCCCAAGCGCAGTGTGAACCTTAATTGCAGAAGAGATAATGTCGTCCGTAATCTCATTTGGGTGCATTTCAGTT
This sequence comes from Terriglobales bacterium, assembly GCA_049521535.1. Classification (GTDB taxonomy): domain Bacteria; phylum Acidobacteriota; class Terriglobia; order Terriglobales; family Acidobacteriaceae; genus CAZUCM01. The sequence continues at coordinate 5,556 of JBEKOS010000316.1, forward strand.
AACTCTCTGCGTTCTCCGCGTCTCTGCGGTGAATCGGTGTTATGGAGCAAGCTCTGTGGCCGGCTCACTTCGGGCGCTTTCGTTGCCTCTCACATCCACAGCCGTCACAGAGTAGGTGTAATGGTGCCCAGGAGCAGTTTTCTCGTCGCGATAAGTCGGTGTGGTCACCAGATCCGCGTTGATCTTCACCCAGTCCGCCGCAGCCTGTCCTCGCCGAAAAACGTTGTACCCGGCAAGATCGGCTTCGGTGGCCGGTGTCC
>JBEKOS010000317.1:0-5789 GCA_049521535.1 Terriglobales bacterium
CGACCTTCATCCTGACTCCTGGAATGCGTATGACAGCCTGGGAGAGGCTTACCTGAAAAATGGCGACAAGGAACTGGCCGTCCAGAACTACCGCAAGTCGGTTGAGCTGAAGCCGACAAACGACAATGGCTTGGCGGCTCTGAAGAAACTGGCAGCCGAGTAGATGGGCAGTTTATCCAGCTTCAGGCTTTGCCCCATCTGCTGTTCCGTCGAGAATCAGTGCGATCTCTCGATGGCCCGCCTTCTGCCCGATCTCGCTCAGTGTCTCGCCGTCGGGCGACCGTAATGTCTGAACCGCGCCACGCTCGATCAGCAGTCGAACGATCTCTTCACGACCGCGCATAACGGCGTAGGCCAGCGGAGTGTGCCATGCTTCAGCGTCCGAGGGAAACAGCCCGTAGTCGCGAAAAGCCCGGTTCAACGCTGCGGGGTCTTCTTCCAGGACAGCTTTGACGCGTTGCGCCATGTCGTATTGGATCGCCTCGATGATGTCGATCGGCCCGCGCAGAATCAGGTCGCGGGCTTCCTTGTGACCGGAGTAGTCGGCCCATCCGGCTGGCGTGCCGTGATACTTCTCTTCGCGCGCGCGGACATCAGCGCCGTGCTTCATCAACACCTCAATCGCGCTCACGTTCCCGTACCACGCCGCCGCATGCAGCGGTGTGTATCCGCTCGTCGAGTCGATCGAGGTCTTGGGATCGTCGTGAATGCTTAGCGACGCTCCGTTGCGGATCAGCGTCTCGACTACATCGCCCGGCGCGCGTTCGCTGGCGCGAACGATCAAATTACCCCATCGCCCGCCGGGCTTGAGTGTGCCGGGATCCCTACGCAGCAGCCTTTCGACGTCGGCGGTTCGATGCAGGGCCACCGCGGCCGGCAACCGCACCTTTGCTCCGCGCTCCAGCAGCATTTGCGCCAGGTCGTGCCTGCCGGCGAGCGCCGCCAGATCGAGCGCAGCAAGGCCGGCTTCGTCGAGCGACTCCGGGTTGGCGCCGAGGTCGAGCAGCGTCGTCACCGAAGCGGGTTGATGCTTGATGATGGCGAGATGTAGCGGCATGCTGCGCATCGTCGTTCCGTTCATCCTCTGCTCGAGATCGATCGGCGTGCGCGCGACCAGCTCGCGAATTACCCCGGCTTCGCCCATGGCGACCGCGGAGAAGATATTGTGTCTCGCGCCGTGCGCCAGTAGATAGGCAACAATCTCGGGATTGGGCTGGATGGAATCCCACGCCGTCGCCCACCCGATTACGCCCAGCTCGTGGTAGTCGCCATCGCCGATCGTATCGGCCCCATGTTCCACCAGAAGACGGATGATGGGGAAGCGATGCTTCTCCACGGCGAAATGGAGCGGATACGCGTTGTCCCCTTCGCAGCGGATGTTGGGATTGGCGCCGCGTTCAAGCAGCAGCTTAACTGCTGCTTCACTGTTGCCGAAGACGGCCTGGTGCAGCGGCGTTCTCACGCCCTCCCCGCCGCGCTCATCAATGAACTCCGGATACGCATCGAGCAGCGCATTGAGTCGCGAGAGGTCGCCCGTTCCGGCCGCATCGCGCAGAGACGCGACGGCCTCTGCAGCCGCGCTGACATGAGACTGGAGCCTGGACCAGGACGCGAATCCGTATTCGCGCGCAATTACCAACTGCGCATCCGCGAGCGCGAACGGTGTCGCGGAGAGCTGCGCTTCCGGAAGATTTGTCTTCGTCCAGCGCGGATGGTGCTCGCGAATGCGAGTCAAAGCCTCTGGGTCCGCGGCCTGCTGCCGCTTCAATAGGGACTTGCCTTGTTTCTTGAGTTGTTCGAGACTGGGGCTCGGCGGGAGCTGCCTTGACATGGAAATCTCCTTTCCGTTCGTGGCCTGTGTCCGCACCGCAGGCAGAAAGAAGATTTGTCAGATCGTAGCCGTGCAATTTCTGCAGGGTGGGCTTGGCCCTTTCCGCGGACTGGATGCGCCCCGTGCGCCGAAAACAACGATAATTTCTGATTTATGCCCAAGTCAACAACCGCCTGGCCGCTCAACGCCTGGTACCGGCTCCGCAACGCTCACCGCACACGTTGTTCCCTGGCAGAACCACGCCCGAGCAGTACCACGCGCCCACTGAAAGAGAAACACGGCATAGAATGCGAGCCAGGCCGATGCTGCCCAGGGCGCAATGGGCTGCCATTCTTCTTCAAGGACAGTCAGAAACGGTACCCGCGTGCTCAGCGATTCAGGTATTTCCGCTGTTTTCCTTCCGGCTCGGACGCCGGGGCCAGGGCAAACATTCATCTTGAGGCACTAATCGGAGTTTCTGGCGTGGTTTTATCGCCAATCTCCGCTCGCCACGAATCCGGCCCAGTAAAGTGGATGAGTGCTTCGGCCCTGGGCTCGCATTTGCTGCAATGTCCGCAAGGTTGCCTGCTGCATTGCTTGCGCCGTGGAGAGGCGCCGCCGAAAACGCCCGGCATAGAGGTTGTGCATGAACTGGCGCGTGCTGTCATCGTCCACCGGCCACAGGCTCATGATGACGGTGCGGGCTCCGGCCACGCGGAAGGCGCGTTGCAAACCCAGGACTCCTTCCCCTTCCTCCAGTTCCCCCATCCCGGTGTCACAGGCGGAGAGCACCACCCAGTCAGTCCCGGCCAGCGAGAGGGAGGAAATTTCCTGGGCGGTCAACACGCGCTCCGACCCATTGCCGGAAAATATCAGGCCCGACCGCAACAGAGGATTCTCGTAGCTTATCCCAGCATCCGGATTCGCAGCCTTGGCTTTTGCGGAACACGAGGACGGCACAAAGAAGGCGTGCGTGGCCACGTGCAGATCGGAGTACGCGGTGGCCTGCGACAGAAACCCGCTCTTGGTGGCCGCCGCTCCCGCCAACTGGACCAATGGCGCTTGCGGATCGCCTTCGTGGAAAAGGCGGGAAACCTCCTGCATTTCCGGCAACGTTGCCGGGAGCGCCGAAAACTGCGCGTTGCCGATGTCCCCACAGGAGAGTTTCACTCCGCGCATTCTCGATGGCGTTCCCGAACCGGGACCGAAGTCCGGGTTGGCCACCGCCAGAAGGCCGTTCCCACTCTCCGGCGGTCCGGATTCCAAAGGCGACAGCAGGTCGCGCTCGGTGGAGAGCCAGTGAATCGGAATTCCCTCTTCCACCAGGTAGCGTCCGCTTTTTGCCGGCAGCGACTCAAAGGAAACAAAGTGCAACATGCCGTCGGGGACAATGAAGATCATGGAAGTGGACCCCGAGCCTGATACTCGTGCGGTGTCCCCGATGGCAGCGACCAACGGATCCCAAATCGACTGCCGCAGCTTTCGCGCCACCATGCGGTACTGCCCCTCGGCCCGCCGGGTCACGGGAGCAGCGGCGATGGCTTGTGTCTCCATCAGGCTGCGCATCGACTCCACCAGGCTGTCAATGCGCTGTGCCGGTCCCAAAGCGACAAATCGCGGAGAGGCACCCCGCCCTTGCACAAAGGCGGCGTAGCTTTCCGTGGATTCCTCCCGCGGATCGACGCGCCCCACCGCGTATTGCCGGTAGCGTACGTACGAAACCAAAACCGCCCCCGGCGGTATGGCCTCGCTTACCTGATGCAGGTTAATCGCCAGTTCCTGCTGCTCGCGTTTGAAAGCGGTGCTGCGGAAGGCTAGATTCGTCTCCGCATCTTCCATGGCCGTGCGTGCCCGGGCGAGCCTCGAGTTGAGGTCCGGGCTCGATCCCTTTTCGGAGAAAACCAGTTTGGCCATTTCTGTCCGGCGATCGGCCAGGACCTGGGCGAGGGCTTTCAGATCTGCGCTCCGGGTTTGCGCGAGTTCCTGGTTGCGCCACGCCATGCCGTCAGCCACCAGGGCACGGGAGCGGATTAATTCCTGGTACACCACGCCGCCTGGAGTTTGCGGTTCGGCGGACAATACGCTCAGGGCCACATCCAGCGCGCGCTGGTACTCGAAGGCGTAGCTCAGGGCATGCCGCTCGGGCAGCGTGCGGGCGTAAAGAAGATATCCCTGACGCCGTTCCCGTTCGGCGTCCAGCGCGGTTTCCAGGGCGCGGCTCGAGTCGCCGCCGGCCGCAAGCGCCCGGGCCTGTGCCAGCAAGAGGCTGGCCAGACGCGGATGCCCTTTCGGCACCAGGGTGCGATACTCATCGATGGCCTGTTGCAACATCGGCCACGCAGCCGCAAACTGTCCGGCTCCCGCCAGCGCACGGCCTAACTTGGCGCGAGTCACCGCCGCCTTAACGCCGCTTTGCCCGCCTTCCTTCTTCAAAAAGCAATTCAGGGCTTGCTCCAGGTAGGGGATCGCCTGCTGTGGTTGGCCCGCAGACGTGAGCGCATCGCCCAGGTTGCCGCTGGCATAACAGTATTCCGGGCTCTCCACTCCCGGCTGTTTTTCCACAATGGCATAGGAGGAACGCATGTCCGCAACTGCGTCATCTTTCCGCCCTATTTCGGAGTACAGTTGGGCGCGGTTGTTGAGGACTTCCGCCAGCGCAACGGGATTGGGAACGGCGGACGACTGCTCGGCGTGGATGGCCTCAGTGTACAAACTTAACGAGCTGGCAAGGTCGCCCAACCGGCTGCACTGGTCCGCGAGTTCGATCGCGGCTTTGGCAAGCAGGTGGGGATCCGTCGGGGAGAGAGAACGAGCCAGTTCCAGGGCTTCCCGCGCAGCGCGCTCGCCCTCGGACCAATGTCCAATGCTGCCGGCAATGTTGCCGTGGTAGACGAGAGCGCGGACATACTGCGGAGAGGTGGGGCCGTAAGCCGTCCGCGTGGCTGCGACCGCTTTCTTCGCCACGGCCAGCATTTCCAGAGTTTCGTGATCGGCAAACTCGGAATGGCTCAAGTAGCTGAATGCCGCGTCCGCCACCTCACGGCTTTCCGGCCCATGTTCCTTTTCGGCCTGGGCGATTGCGGCCAGATCGCGCTGCAATACCGGAACCATGTCTTCCGCGGATGCCCGCCAGATGGTAGTGAACAAGAACAAGAGCAAGAGACAGCGAGTCGTAGTGATAGCCATTTCAACTCTCCCCATTGGGGCATCCTGATGCAGACCCTGGCCGCGAACTGCGCTTACAGAATGCCCTCTATCTAATAAAGCGAAAAGTGACGGAGGATTTTGCGGATCGGGAATAATATATTGATGGTCGCCCAATGGAACCGAATACTTCCATAACGGTCCTTCTACACCAGTATGCCGGCGGCGATAAGGCTGCTCTGGACCATCTGGTTCCTCTGGTGTATGCCGAGTTGCGCCACATTGCCAGGAAATATCTGGAAAAAGAGCGGCCCGACCATACCCTGCAGCCTACAGCGCTGGTGAATGAGCTGTATGCGAAGTTCGCCGGACAAGCGCCGGGAAACGTCCGCGACCGCGTTCATTTCCTCGGGGTTGCGGCTTGCGCGATGCGGCAAATCCTGATCGATCACGCCCGCACGAAATACGCCGCCAAGCGGGGCGGGCGGCAGGAGAAATTATCGCTGGATGAGGCTCAGGGCGCTTGCGGGGAGAAGCCGGACATCATGATTCGCGTTGATGATGCCTTGAATCAACTGGCGCGTGAGGATCCTCGCAAGGCCAGGCTCGTTGAGATGCGGTTTTTTGGCGGGCTGACTGCGGAAGAGTCTGCCACCGTGCTCGACCTCCCGGTCAACCTGGTGCGCCGGGAGTTGCGCGTGGCCCAAGCCTGGCTCGAGCGCGAATTGGATTCGACCATTTGAGAATTAAGATTTTAGATTTAAGATCGCAAGACGCGAGTTACTTTTCATTTGTTCAAATCTGAAATCCAAAATCTTTAATCTCAAATGACTGA
>JBEKOS010000318.1:0-5787 GCA_049521535.1 Terriglobales bacterium
ATCGACCTGAGGAAAATGCTGGGGCGAAGTACCGACGCACCGAAAGACCAACATGCCGAGAAGCTGAACCAAACGCTGTTTGCTCACCCGGCACTCTTCACCATCGAATACGCGCTGGCCCGGCTTTGGCAGTCATTGAAGATCACTCCCGCCGCCATGGTCGGCCATAGCATGGGGGAATATGTTGCGGCTTGCCTGGCCGGGGTGCTGTCGCTGGAAGACGCGTTGCATCTGATCGCCATTCGCGCCAGGCTGGTCAATGACCTGCCCCAGGGAGCCATGCTGGCGGTCTTGCTGCCGGAAAAGGATTTGCTTCCCCTGCTTCCCGGAGAACTGTCCATTTCTCTGGTCAATGGACCAAGCCTCTGTGTGGTCGCCGGCCCGGCCGCATTCGTGGCTGAATTTGAACAGCGACTGCAGCAAACCGGCATCATTTCCCGTCGGGTTCAGAATGCCCATGCGTTTCATTCGCGAATGCTTACCCCGATCGTAAGTGAATTCGAACGAGAGGTTAGGAAAGTCCGGCTAAACAAACCGGCAATCCCATACATATCCAACGTCACGGGGAAATGGATTACCGCAGGCGAGGCCACCAATCCTTCCTATTGGGCAATGCACGCCGATCACACCGCCAGATTCAGTGACGCCCTTCAGGAGCTTTGGCGATTGAATAATCCAGTTCTACTGGAGGCGGGGCCAGGCCGAACTCTTGGTGTGCTGGCTATGCAGCACCCCGAACGGCAACGGGCCGCAGACCCGGTGACCGTATCTTCACTGCGCCACCATTATGAAAACCAGTCCGATGTTGAATTCCTGTTGCAGGGGATTGGCCGGCTCTGGCTTTCGGGGATTGAGATTCAGTGGGAACGCATGTATCCGGCGGAAAAACTGCTCCCGCTGTTGCTGCCGGCCGATCCGTTCGAAAGTCTGACCTGCGGCGACACAGCCACCGGCGCCGGGCACGTTGAGGTCGCGAGCGAACTGGAGCGGCAGCTTACGGCACTTTGCGAGTCGGTGTTGGATCACAAAGGCATAGCGATTGACGACAACTTCTTCGATCTGGGTGCGCATTCTTTGATGATTGCCAAACTCCTGGGCAAAATTGAGTTCGATTTTGGAGTGCGCCTCTCGATGGACTCGATCATCGAGGCGCCGTCCGTCCGGCAGTTGGCGGCCTTAATGGAAAGCCGGGGAGTCGCCCGCACCCCCGCACCGAGAACCGCAGCGCGCACCCCTGATGCCCGCACGCCGCTGCTCTGGTTTGACATGCATCTGGCGCAGCACATTGCCGCCCACCTGGGCGACCATCCGGATTTCGTCGGCATCCCGCTGCATACCGACGAAACCAGAGCGCTGCAGGGCCAATTCAGCATGGAAAAGCTCGCTTCCTGCATGGTTAACACCATTCGCGGAGTTCAGCCGGAAGGCCCTTATTGCCTGGGCGGCTGGTGCAATTGTGGAGTGCTGGCCTACGAGACGGCGCAGCAACTCGTGCGGCAGGGCAGCGAAGTCGCGCTGGTGGTAATGATGGATTCGGTCGATTACTCCCATACTTCGCAATGGAAAATCTGGGCGAGTAAGCTGTGCTTTCGCGCCAGCCAGTTCGTCCGCCGGGGGAAGGGAGAATCAGCCAACTATGCAGGCCATCGCATTGCGCCAACGGGACAGGGACGCCGCCGGCCCGCCCGTGCTCGAGCCATGCAATTTGACACTCGCCTGGATAAGGCAGGCTTCGTCTACGAGCCAAAGCCGTATGCCGGCCACGTGGTGGCCTTGTACCCAACGCGGTTGCCCAGCTATCGCGACCCTTATGCCAATTGGGCGGGGCTGGTCACCGGGGAGTTTGAGGCATACGAAATCAAGGGCACCCACACATCCATGCTGGGCGAAGCCGGGGCAACCCACCTGGCTGCCCGCATCGAAAGCTGTATTGCCGAAATCAACTTCGTCCGCAAACAGGCCGCCAAGGCAGCCGCCCGCACGGAGGACACCTCCCCTCGCACATGGATTGAAGAATCCGAGATCTCGGTAGAAGCGCACGAATCGCATGCAGAGCAAGCCGTATCGGTAGCTCAGTGATAGCGTCCCGCAAGCATCACCTCAAGAAACACGCCGCGGAGTAAGACCCGCGATTGCCGGCAACTTCAGGTCCGTTCATATCGGCGAACAATCCAAGGCAGGATTGAATCTTGTCTCGCGTTACGACATCGCCGAGCCTCAGAGTCCCCATGTCTCTGTGTCGTTTGTCCTCTTTCGTCCTCTGTGTCCTGCGCCGTGAGGGGATACTTCGGGCACAAATAATGCGGCTTTCGATCCGTCTCCTGAATCCCTAGTGTCACGAAAAGGAAGGAGACTCCCTTGAGACTCAGTTACGGACGCTTTTGCGTTTTCCTTTTGGCCGGAGTCTTGACTGGTGGAACAGGAACATCCCGGGCGCAGACCGGGACGACATCCGGCCCGGGCGTTCCCGGCCAGGCCATCCCCGGAACGAATGGCGTGAGCCCGTTCGCAGGCAGCGTACCGGCACAGCCCGTGCCGGGAATTCTGGCGCTCTCATTGCGGGATGCCATCGACCGCGGATTAAAACAAAATCTTGGCCTGCTGCTTTCGAACTCGGAAGTCCGCGCGGCCCGGGGAGAGCGTTGGGAGCAGTTGAGCGCTCTGCTGCCGCATGTGGCAGCAGAGCCCTTCTTGTCGGACTCGAAGATCAATCTCGCGGAGCTCGGCCTAACCAGTCTTAATGGGGTCAGAATCCCGCCGGCCCTCGGTCCTTTTTCTTATTTTGACGCGCGGGCCTCGGTGACCCAAACCCTCTTCGACTGGAAGTCAATCAATGCCACCCGTGCGGCAGGCCAAAACCTGACTTCCGCCGGCTATACCTTTAAGGACGCCCGCGATCTGGTCGTACTGGCCGTGGGTTATGCCTATTTGCAGGCCATCGCTGACGAAGCCCGCATTGAAACCGCGGAAGCGCAGGTCAAGGCGGCGCAGGCGCTCTTCGATCAGGCCACGGACCGCGTGAATGCCGGTACTTCTCCCGACATCGACGCCCTGCGCACCAGGGTCGAACTTCAGACGCGGCAGCAGCAATTGATCCAGGCGAAGAACAGCTTCGCCATCCAGAAATTGACGGTGGCGCGCGTGATCGGGCTGGCCCCCAGGCAGGAATTCGAGTTCACGGACAAATCTCCGTACCAGCCGTTCGCAGACATCAATGTCGAAGAGGCCTTGAAGCGCGCCTACGCTTCCCGGTCCGATTACCAGGCGGCCATGACCGACGTGCGCGCGGCGGATTTCGCCCGGCAGGCGGCGGTGGCCGGCTATTATCCTTCCCTTGCGTTTAACGCCGACTTCGGCACTGCAGGGTCGCATCCGTCGACGGCGACCCAGGTATTCGACCTGCGCGGAACACTCCTGATTCCAATCTTCCAGGGCGGCAGCGTTCGGGGGGATGTCCTGCAGGCGGATGCGAGGCTCGAGCAGAGCCGCGAACGCCTCGACAATTTGCGGGCGCAAATCGACTCGGAAGTGCGTGCCGCGCTATTGAATCTGCAATCGGCATCGGATCTGGTGAACGTGGCGCGCAGCAACATTGAGCTTGCCGAAAGGACTCTGGAGCAGTCGAGCGATCGTTTCAGCGCGGGCGTTACCGATTCCGTGGAAGTGGTGCAGTCGCAGGAGGCAGTCGCAAGCGCGCACGAACAGTACATCTCGAGTCTTTACAACTACAACTACGCAGGAATTTTCCTGGTCCGCTCCCTGGGCACGGCGGAGGAAGGCGTCCGGGAATATTTCAAAGGAAGATGAACATGGCGGAAGAAAACCCACCCGGTTCCGTGTCTGAGACATCACCGACTGCTTCCTCGCCCTTAAAGGCCAGGAATTACGCGCCGCCGGCGCGCCGCAGCCCCACTCGCCGCAGAAATTTCATAATTCTCGCCGTCGCGGTCATAGTAGTGATCGGCAGCGTGTTTCTGTGGCGTTATTTGAGCAGCTACGAATCCACCGACGACGCCCAGGTGGATGTGCACCTTTATCCCGTCAGCGCCCGTGTTTCCGGCTACGTGGTGCGGGTCAATGTAGACGACAACCAGTGGGTGGAGAAAGGCACGGCGCTGGTGGAAATCGATCCTAAAGACTATGAGGTCGCGGTCGCGCAGGCGCAGGCCAGCCTCGCCAGCGCCGAAGCCACGGCCCGGTCGCTGAACATCACCGTTCCGATTGCTTCCGTGAACACTACCAGCCAACTGACCTTCACAGCGTCCGGCATAGACGACGCCACCGCCGCGGTTGCCGCCGCAGAGAAGCAGGTCACCGCCGCTCATGAGCAGGCAGAGGCGGCTGCAGCGAACAATGTGAACCTGCAGCACGACCTCCACCGTTACAAGTTGCTCGTAGACAAACGGGAAGTCTCCGCGCAAGCCTACGATCAGGCCCTGGCCGCAGCTAAAGCGAGTACCGCAACTGTAGCGGCAGCCCGCGCCAACGAGTCCGCGGCAAAACAATTCGTCCAGCAGGCCCGGAGCCACCTGGCGCAAGCCGAGGCAAACCACCGGTACGCCGAGACCGGACCGCAACAGGTTTCGTCAACCCAGGCTCGCGTGCAGGCAGCGATCGCGGATGTGGAACAGAAGCGCGCGCTGCTCGAACAGGCCCAACTCAATCTGCAATACACCAAAATCATAGCTCCGGTCAGCGGTGAAGTGAATAAGACGGTGGTAGTTGGAATGAACGTCCAGAGCGGGCAGCAACTCCTTACCTTGGTACCGCTCGAGGAAGTGTGGGTAACCGCCAATTTCAAAGAAACCCAGCTTCGTCACATGCGGGCGGGACAAAGAGCGGAGATCCATGTGGATTCGAGCGGCCGTACCATCAAAGGCCGGGTGGACAGCATTGCCGGCGCAACCGGCCCGCTATTCAGTTTGCTCCCGCCGGAAAATGCCACGGGGAATTACGTCAAAATTGTTCAAAGGGTTCCGGTAAAGATCGTTCTCGAGCCGGGGGAGAACCGCGATCATCTGCTTCGGCCCGGCATGAACGTAGTGCCGGATGTGTACCTGCAATGAGCTCTGCTGCGCTCACCATCGACCAGGATATTTGGCGGCCCAGGTACAATCCCTGGCTGATTGCCGTGGTCGTGGCACTGGCAGCGTTCATGGAGGTCCTCGACACCAGCATCGCCAACGTAGCCCTGCCGTATATGGCCGGGAATCTGGGAGCGAGCAACGACCAGAGCACGTGGGTGTTGACTTCCTATCTGGTATCGAATGCCATCATCCTCCCCATCAGCGGCTGGCTCGCAAGCGCCCTAGGGCGTAAGCGCTTTTTCATGGCCTGTCTGGGCGTGTTCACCGTGAGTTCCCTGCTATGCGGGGTTGCGCCGAGCCTGGGGGTCCTTCTTCTCTTCCGGGTGTTGCAAGGCGCGGGCGGCGGAGGTCTGCAGCCGATGGCCCAGGCCATTCTGGCCGACACCTTTCCCCCGCAACAGCGCGGTCTGGCCTTCGCCCTATACGGCATCACGGCCATCATGGCGCCGACGATCGGACCTACGCTGGGCGGGTGGATCACTTTCAATTATTCCTGGCGATGGATCTTCTTCATCAATCTTCCGGTCGGCCTGGCCACCTGGTTTCTGGTACGGCGGTTTGTGGAAGATCCGCCGTATCTGGGCAAGCTCAAGGCGGCGGGGATCAAGTTGGACTACATTGGCATCGCTCTGCTGGCGCTCGGAATCGGAGCATTGCAGGTGCTGCTCGACAAGGGCCAGGAAGACGATTGGTTCGGGTC
>JBEKOS010000319.1:0-9721 GCA_049521535.1 Terriglobales bacterium
ATGACATATTGCCACCGTAAAGCCAGGAAAAACCTCACAAAGGCAGTAACGGAAGTACATTGGGCTACCGGGGCGCACGGAGGGAGAGTCGCCGCAGATGAACGCAGACGAGCGCGGATCAAAATAAAAGCTCTTCACCGCAGAGTCACCCCGCCACCCGCAAAAGCGGCGGGCGTCGGCGACCCCGGCAGAGGACGCGAGGACGCAGAGGGAAACTCGGAAGGCCTTGAAGTGTACCAGGCATCTCACTGGCGCGGAGTAGCCGAGAACTCCTGCCAACCGCAAGGCTGCTACTTACGCACGGGTTCAAGTGGCTGGGCCGGATAGCGGCGCACAAACTGCTTGCGTTCGCGATACGAGCGGGCAAGCTCCATGTAGATGCCGAGGTCGCGGTCGAGATCGGCTTGCGTGCCATCAAAATAAAAGTTGCGGATTGGAATACCACCGTGGTCGGCGCTCAGCTTGGGATAGATGGCCTCGCTGACGATGCCATTCATGCAGGTAAACGGGCTGATGTCAATCACGCCGTCAGCGCCATGTTTGGCAAGGTACGCCACCTTGCCGGTGCTGAGCACCATCTCGCCGAGCGCGCCGTAGTTTGGCAAATAGGGCTCGGCAAGCTCCAGCACCTCGTAGATATCAGGCTCCTCGCATCCGGCGAACTCCTCCTTGAACACATCGACAATGGCGCGCTCGTCGGCCGATTGGATATGCCAGCGCACCTTGGCCTTGAGCATGTCCATCGAGACGCCCCGGCCGCGCAGCTTCAGGCGGCGGATCTGCTCGGAGTTGGTGTACTGGATCCACTCGGCAATGTCGCTCAGCCAGGCGGCAGCGCCGTAACTTTCGAGTTTGCGGATGAGGTCGTCGTTGCTGAAGGTGTTCAGGCGGCAAAAGATTTCACCCACCACCCCGATAAGCGGAATGTCGGGGTCAAACTGGACGGGAACGCGGTGAAACGCCTCCCGCGAGCGCTTCATGGAGGCAACGATCTGCTCAAGCTGGCAGCTCACGCTTGCGCAACTGTTTTCGATGGTGGCGCAAAGATCTTCAAGGGAGCGCTCGTAGCAGCGGTCGGCTGCGCCGGGCGCTGTCTCGTAGGGACGCGTGCGCAGCAGGACCTTATAGAGACAATCCGCCGCGACCAGGGCGCGCCATCCGGTGCGCGTGAAGGCCGAGGCTACGTCGCCCAGGTCGGCATAGCCGCGCGCGCTGGAAGGGGACAGAATTTTCGCTTCGCCGTGGCCGGACTGGTCCAGCACCTTCCTCAAGAACGGAGCGTACTGGCCGAAGCGGCACGGTCCTTCGGCGGTGGGCATGAAGAACATGGTGCGCGCAGCATTGAATCCGGGCAATTCGGCGCAGCGCAGGAAGTCTCCCACCGTCACCTTGGCCGGATAACACTCGTCGCCGCTGGTGAACTTCGCGCCCAACTCACGCGTGCGTTCGTTTGACACCGGGGTGGGGTAGGCCTCTATGCCGAGCCAGCGAAAAACGGCGGAGAACGCCTCCGGGCCTCCTTCCGACATGGCAGGGATGTAAACCACTTTGCCATGGAGGGGATGACCGGGGCCTATCTTGCGGCGGCGGTGAGTGTGGCCGAGGGGCATCGCAGAAATCCTTTGCTGTCCAGATAAGCTTCGCAGCGGGTGATAAAACCCGCGTCATTGGCGTGGCCGTCGAATTGGAGCACCAGCGAGGGCTTGCCGGCGGCTTCGTCGATAAACGACTTGATGTAGGAATCCGGGCCGCACTTGAAGTTGGAAACGTAGATCAGGTGCAGGTTCGGCATCCGCCGCGTGATGCTACCCGCGGCCAGGATGCGCCGTCCGGAGTTCCAATACATGTTGGGATGGATGCCGCTGACGTCCTCGTCCTCTACGGCAAGAAAGTCCATCGGCAACACGTTGACCCCGTAAACGGAGCGCAGCTTGCGCGGAATGTCGCAGTTCACGGCGCGGTCGTAGAGATTGTAGGGACGCCCCACGAGGACAATCGCCGGTTCGCCGGTCTCTTCCAGCTTGCGGAGCGCTTCAGCGCCGGCCTCGAGCATGGCATCGTTGAACGCGCGTTGCGCGGCGTAGGCCGCACTGACTGCGCTGCCGTTCGCGGAGCGCGAAATGCCAAACATCCTGCCCATATAGCCTGCCAGTTCCTTTTCGACGTGCTTGCGACCGAACCGGAAATTAATGGTCGGCGCCAGCACGCGCTCTGACATCGCCTCCAGTTGGGGGACAGACTTCACCACGAAGGGCAGCGTCTGGTTCCAGGGGCAGAGGTGGGAATCGGGTTGCGTTTGCGCTTGCGGCGTAGGCATCTCCGCATTCACGACGTTGGGAAGCAGGACGTAGTCGACCCTGGCCTTGGTAAAAAGGTGTTCCACATGGCCATGTGCGACTTTAATCGGGAAGCACGGTTGTGCGAGGGCCAATTCGTCGCCGTGTGCGGCAATGTTGCGGTCGGTCGGCGGCGAAACAACCACATCGAATCCCAGCTCCTGAAGATACGCACCCCAGAAGGGAAAGCGGTCGAAGTAGTACATGCTGCGCGGGATGCCGATTTTCTTTCCGGTAGCCACGTGAGGCTTGTGGAGGACCTCTTCGAACAGCTTGTCGCGGTACTCGACCAGATCTTCGATTACCGGGACGCGTTCGGTGCGCGCGCGCTTGCGGAACTTGTCCGAGCACTTGTCGCCCCAGTAGGTGCGCTGCCCCTCGATGGTGAACTCCTTCATGTCGCAGGTGTTCGAACAGGCCTGGCAGACAAATTCGCGGGTGGTGAAATCTACCTTACTCAGGTCGTAGCCGCGGAATTTCGAAGGCTGACGGGCATCGCCCATCCGGTCGCGGGCCAGTATCGCCATGCCGATGGCGCCGATGACGCCATTGTGCGGCGGCACGATGATCCGTTTTCCCAGCACTTGCGAGAAGGCGGCAGCGACGGCGTCATTGTAAGCGGTGCCGCCCTGGAAGTAAATGACGTCGCCGATCTTGCGGCCGCGCACCACACGGTTCAGGTAGTTCAAGGCGACCGAGTAGGCGAGTCCCGCGGCGAGATCGCCCGTCTCGACTCCCTTCAGCATCAGCGAGGTAACGTCCCGCTCCATGAAGACGGTGCACCGCTCGCCCAGCCGCGCTGGCCGCTTCGAGGCCATGGCCAGTTCCGCGAACTCTCCCTTGATCGAGATACCGAGCTTTTCCGCCTGCTCTTCCAGGAACGAACCGGTGCCGGCCGCGCACGCCTCGTTCATGGTGAAGTCCACCACGATGCCGTCGTGGAGGCGGATGAACTTCGAGTCCTGCCCGCCGATCTCGAAGATGGTGTCGACCTGCTCCATCCCGAGGGTGCGTGACACCTGCATGGCGCCGGTTTTGTGGGCGGTGATCTCATCGTTGACCGTGTCCGCGCCGATCAACTCGCCAATCAGTTCGCGGCCGGAGCCGGTGGTTCCCACGCCCTTGATATCGAGCCGGTCGGCGAATATCTCTTCGATTTCCTTGAGTCCGGCGTCGACCACCTCGATGGGCCGTCCCTGGGTGCGCAGGTAGATTTCGTGCAGCAGATTGCCCTCGCGATCGATCAGCACGAGGTTGGTAGAGACAGAGCCGATATCAATGCCGAGATAGGCTTCGGTTTTGGCGGCGGTCTCCAGTTGCGCGAGCTTCGCCCGGCCGCGCAGAAGGAGCACGTTTTCCATGGAGAGCGGATCGCTTCCGGCAAACTGGTGCTTCAACGAGGCGTGTTGCTGCAGTTGATGAATGCGCTTGAAACTGCGCTTGCGCGTCTCCTCGGTCTCGAACAAGGCCGCGCCGATGGCGCCAATCCAGGCATACAACCCGGGAACGATGAACTGATCGTCCTTCAGCTTGAAGGCGTCTCGCAGAGCGTTGCGCACGCCGTCATTCATGGCGACCGCCCCAATGAAAGCCACGGGCGCGGCGACCTCGCGGCCCTTCACGATGGACGACTTGTAATTGCGCGCCACCGCTTCGCAGAGGCCGCGCAGGATCTGGTCGGTGGTACGGCTTCGCCGACGTCCTCGACGTCGTAAAGCAGGCGCGAGGCCTGCTGATCGATGAACGATCCGGTGCCGGCGGCACAATCGCCGCTGCTGCAATAGTCGGTGATCCCGAGGTACTTCGACTTCCTGCTGGCGGGCTCCAGGCGAAGGTACTTGGAGTTTTCGCCGCCCATCTCGAAAACCGTGCGCACTTCCGGATAGAAGACGCGCATGCCCTTCGCCAGGGCGCGGAACTCATTTTCGAAGTAAATGCCCAGGACCTTGGCGATAAGCTGGCTGCCTGAGCCGGTGACCCGGATGCCTTCGATCCGGTCCTCGGGAACGACTTCATAGAGGTCGCGCAGCAGGTCGAAAGTGGACTGGATGGGGCTGCCCTGAATGCGGCGGTAGTGCGAAAGAACAACGATGCGACCGGCGCCTGCGCTCTCGCCGCCCTCGGGAAAAGTGGCGGGGAAAAATGATTCGGACTTCTCCGCCAGCGCATGTAACAGTGGACTGTCGGCGTCGCTTCCAACCGCGGCCAGCTTCAGACTGACCGCACCAATGTCCAGACCTATGTTGATAGGCATGCCACTCCGTTCAGCTAAGGGCATTCACGAAGGGGGAGTCAGCGGTGGCCACGTTGGCGCGACTCGTGAGCGCTTCTGCTGGGAAATCGTACCCGTTAGCTTAGCATCGTGGGCAACTGGTAGTAAGCAAAACGGGATTGGAGCGCGAGGAGCATTAGTAAACGGCGGTTTTGGCAGGCTGAATGGGTGAATCCCTGGCTCATGAATAATGTGGCTCGCGGCCAGGCCGGTGTTTCTGTGCGCAAATTTGTGTCCCCCATGGCGCTGCAAGTGCGGGGTTCACTGGCACTCTGCGGACCAGGCTGGTGCATTGGCTTTGTCGGGCGCGGACCAAAAAGCCGGCGCCGCTGCAAGATGGCGCCGGCCGATATATGACAGCCTCGTAAATTTGCCCGGTCAGGCGACTTCCTTTTTGGACATGGAGGCTGTTGTTGCCCCGGTAGCGGTGCCCAGGAATTCCGCCAGTTCGCGATTTACTTCGTCAGCGTGGGTCCAGGTGACGCAATGCGGCCCATCCTTCACTACCACCAGGCGTGCTCCCTTAATCAATTTGGCCGTACGGCTTCCCGAAGCACTGATGGGCAGAATTCGATCCGCATCGCCGTGAAGGACCAATGTGGGCACGTCGACGTGCGTGAGGTCCTTGCGGAAGTCCTCATACCAGGTCGGCACACAGGCGAGACTGGCCGTGGCAGAGGCTCCGGCTGCCAGATTCCAGCTAGCCTGGATGACCTGTTGACTGACGCGCTTACCCAGCAGAAGATCGGCGTTGTAGAAGTTGTTGAAAAAATCGGTGAAGAACGCGTAACGATCGGCGGCCACAGCTTTCTCGATTCCCTCGAAGACGCTGCCGTCCACGCCCTCTGGATTTTCGGGCGTCTTCAGCAGGTACGGTGGGACTGACGAGATGAATACCGCCTTGCTGACGCCTTTCGACCCGTACTTTCCCAAATAGCGCGCCACTTCACCGCCACCCATGGAGAAACCAACGAGGGTAAATTCGTGCAGCTTGAGGTGCGTCACGAGGCGGCGCAGATCCTCCGCGAAAGTGTCATAGTTGTAGCCGGTGGTTGGCTGGCTTGACTTGCCGAAGCCCCTGCGGTCATAGGTGATCACACGATGACCGGCGGCCAGTAGCCCCGGAATCTGCTTTTCCCACGACGCGCCGCTCAGCGGATATCCGTGGATTAGCACTACCGCGTCGCCCGAGCCATGATCTTCGTAATAGAGTTCGATATCCGTGGAGTTTTCTTTCCCGACATTGGCGTATGGCATTGAGAATCTCCTTTTCTCTAAGCTTCAGGTCGAAGGTAAGTTTTGTTGAGCGTTATTGGCAGTAAGCGACATCGAGAGCCCTTAGCCTTGTCGCTGTCATGATTCGTTCTTGCCGGAGCGCCGTATACCGCAGGCGGATAAGGCTCTTGCAGCGGAAGCCGCCAAGGGTGGCATTTCCAGCAGTCTTTACGCCCAATGAGATGCTGATCGATTCTTATCGATGCAAGGGATTAGTGGAACATCGGGTAAGCACGCTAACCTTGACGGCGACCCGTACCGGCAACTGAATACGTCGCCAATAAGCTCGCATGGGGAAAGCGATTTACCTCCATCATGCTTCCACTCACGTAAAATTGAGATGTGACTAAGTTGGCGACGATCGTCATTTTTGCTCCCGCCAGCATGGCTTTCTCCGTTCCGCGAATTCTCTCGATCGTCAGCTCCATCGCCGGAGCAATTGCGGTGATGTTCTGGCGTGTTCGGGAAACACGCACTGCCGTTTCCACGAGAAAGATCGTAATTCCGCCACTCGGCATGGCCACGGGACTGGTGATGTTCATAATGCCAATGTTCCGCGTACCGTGGGTGTGGGCCGCAGCCGCATTCCTGTGCGGCGCGCTCATTCTCGCGTACCCGCTGCTACGGACGTCGCGGCTTATCCGGATGGGCGACCAGGTCATGATGCAGCGCTCGTATGCGTTCTTCGGCGTGCTTGTTTTGCTCGCGGCCATCCGCATCTCGGCCCGAAGTTATCTTGACACCGTGCTCTCGATACCTCAGACGGCAGGCCTGTTCTTTCTTCTCGCTTTTGGGATGATCCTCCGCTGGCGGATGCAGATGCTTTTGGATTACCGCGCTTTGGCCGGGGAAGGCGAGACGGCGATTTCGCCGCAGATTAACGTGGATTGACGCGGACCTGTGCGTGCCTGTCACCAACTGAAGTTAGTCTCCCGTATTTTCTGCCTTATTTCCATGCAAATTGTGGCTCGGAGTCAGGCGTCAGCAGCCGGGGAAGCGGTCAGCGCGAACGCCGCGCGCAAGCCTAGTTTTGACCTAATGTTAGACGTTATGAACGAAGCGTGTTATGGATGTATGGTGTGATTAAGAGTTTTGCCGACAAGAATGTGGAACGATTCTGGGAAACCGGCAAGAGCAGAGGCATGCCGCCGGCCAATCTCCGCCGCGCAACGCTAAGAAAACTAGTACTTCTGGACGATGCGGCGGTGTTGGACGATCTCAGGGTGCCTCCGAGCAACCATTTGGAAGCACTGCGCCGTGATCGAGACGGACAGTACAGCATCCGGATCAATGAACAGTTTCGAATTTGCTTTGTATGGCGCGATGGGAATTGCTACGAAGTGGAGATTGTGGACTACCATTGAAATAGCAGGGCGAACGTGGAGGAACATCATGACCAAGGCAAAAAAAAGAAAGACCAGGGCCTGGAACATTCATCCCGGCGAAATCCTGCGGGAGGAATTCCTGAAGCCGATGAAGCTATCAGCTTACCAGTTGGCAAAGCAAATTTATGTTCCAGCGCCACGGGTCAATGACATCGTTCTCGAAAAGCGGGGCATTAGTGCGGATACAGCCTTACGGCTGGCGCGATTTTTTGGTACCAGCGAACAGTTCTGGATGAACCTCCAAGCTTCTTACGATCTGCGTAAGGCAAAGCCTCCGGTCAGCAAACAGCTCGGAAGAATTAATCCCTGGGCAAAACAAGATTCCGGCGTGCAACCCATAGCCGCTCAATTGTAACGACTAAATGTCGGCCGAAAAGGAATGACACTCCGGCGATTTCGACAGATGCACGCGGCAGCTAGAAACCAGTCGCTAGAAGTTAAGGAGACTGGATGCAGGCAGCGCCACAGCTACGGGTTAGTCGGCTAGGCATGCCACACCAAATCACTCCTCGCGCAGCAGGACCAAGGGGTCGAGCGACAGCGCACGTTGCGCCGGAATCCACGTAGCCACAAGCCCCAATAACAACATGACCAGAACAACGCCAATCAATACCAGCGGATCGCGTGGAGATGCCTTGTAGACGACAAAAGACTGCGCGCGGCTCGCCAGAATTCCGAGGAGCAACCCTGACGTTGAGCCAATCGTCAGTAATCTGAATGCCCGTCCCAACGCTGCCTGTAGAACTTCCCTACGCTTGGCGCCGAGGGCGATTCGGATTCCCAGTTCTTTCAGCCGCTTGCTGAGCGAGTAGGCGGCCATTCCGAAAATGCCGGAGATAGCCAGCATCGCGCCCATCACGCCCAGCAGGCACAGCGAAACTGCCGCCGCACGCAGCCCAAACAGAGCGGAGTCCAGTTTCTGGTTCCAGGTTTGGATGTAAACCGGCAGCCCCGCATCCAGATCGCGGAGTGCGCTCCGCATGGCCGCCGCCAGTTGCTGCGGGTCACGGTGCGAGCGCACGAGCAGGAAGGTAGGGCTCGAGGGT
Organism: Terriglobales bacterium; assembly: GCA_049521535.1. Classification (GTDB taxonomy): domain Bacteria; phylum Acidobacteriota; class Terriglobia; order Terriglobales; family Acidobacteriaceae; genus CAZUCM01. The sequence continues at coordinate 8,315 of JBEKOS010000319.1, forward strand.
GATTGCATGAGGGGAAGGAACATCGCTGGCTGGGGTTCTTCCAGAAGGGTGGTGTATTTTCCGTCCTCTACCATGCCCACCACCTGGATGCGGGCGCCATCGGGCATCTTGTAATACCCGCCCAGTGCGTTGGCTTTGGAGCCAAAGACTCGGCGGGCAAATTCCAGATTGACCACGGCTACGCGCGGCGAGTTCTTGTCGTCATGCCAGGTAAAGTCTCTTCCCGACAACAATGCTGTGCCCGCTGCATGGAAGTACTCGGGAGAGATGTTGTACTGGATGGCTTCGGCAGCGGCATTTGCCGGCCTCAGATCGGTCGTTTTTTCGGTGAAGACCTTCGCGGGGTTCCAGCTTTCATGCAATGGAGGTTGATCAACCGCGCCCACAGATTGAATCCCCGGGATTGTCCGCAAAGCCTCGATCATGCGCTTCTGCATGGCGGGCGCTTGTTCGCCGCTGTAACCTGCCATGCTGAGGACGGTATCCGCCAACATGGTGTTTTGTGGTTCAAAACCGAAATTGCTGCGCAGGGAGCGCACCAGTCCGCGCACCGCGACCAGCGAGGCAGTTACCAGCAAGGCACAGATGGAAATTTGTGCCACGAGCAACGTGTCCCGGAAGGTAATCCGCCTGCGGGCCGCGCCGGTTGATCCAGACTTGACGACCTCATATGGATTCGAGTGGAGCACCTGCCTGACCGGAACCGCGCCAAAGAGGAGCCCGCTCACCAATGCCAGCAGTAGGGCGACACCGTACACCTTTGCGTCCGGGCTTACCGGCACGTGGATGGGGTATCTGGGAACTGGCTGCCATGTGCTCAAGCCTTGCAATAGTGCCACGCTCCCCCACAGGCCGGCGGCGCCCCCAAGTAGCGAAATCAGCCCGGCTTCGGTAAAGAGTTGCCGCAAAATGCGTTTGCGGCTCGATCCGAGCGCGAGCCGCAGCGCAACCTCCCGCGCACGGTCGGCAGCGCGCGCGGCAAACAGGCTGCCCAGGTTGGCACATGCGGCCAGCAGGATCAACCCCGCCAGCAGCATCATTCCCGTAAGGAACGCACGCATCGGACGGCCAAGAAAATCGCCGTAAAGGCTGGGACGGGCCAGCAGAAAGTCCAACTTGCCATCATCCTTAGGATAGTGGGATTCCAAATAAGAGCCAATCGAATTCAGGTCTGCCACCGCCTGGGCCGGGGTGACTCCCGCCTTCAGGTGTCCCATGACCATAAACACCCAGCGGTTTCCGCGCGCGTTCAGGTAACTCGCCCCGTCCACCTGCTCCTGGTTCACCATCGGCACAAAGCAATCGGGCCAGGCAAACATCAGGGTCCCATGAAACTCGGGCGGCGATACTCCAACTACCGTATAAGGATGCTTGTTGAGCTGAACCACCCGGCCCACCACCCCGCGG
>JBEKOS010000320.1:0-5753 GCA_049521535.1 Terriglobales bacterium
CGCCCAAATTCGCCAAACTCGTCAAACAACGCAAACTCGAAGAATCCGTAGGTGTGGCCCGGCAGCAGGACGAAAATGGCGCCAATGTCCTCGATATCTGAAAGGACGAGGGCATTATCGACGGCGTCGCGGCCATGACCCGCTTCCTGCAATTGCTGGCGAGCGAACCCGAGGTCGCCAAGGTGCCATTCATGGTGGACTCCTCGAAGTGGGAGGTCATCGAGGCGGGCCTCAAATGTATGCAGGGCAAGGGGATCGTAAACTCGATCTCCCTGAAGGAAGGCGAAGAGAAGTTTCGCCGGCACGCCGCCTCGGTGCTGAAATACGGCGCGGCGGCGGTAGTAATGGCCTTCGACGAAAAGGGTCAGGCCGCGGCGTACGAGGAAAAGATCCGCATCTGCGAACGCGCCTACCGGATATTGGTTAACGAAGTAGGGTTCCCGCCCGAAGACATCATCTTCGATCCTAACGTTCTCACCGTTGCCACCGGCATGGAGGAACACAATAATTACGCGGTTGACTTCATCAACGCCACCCGCTGGATCAAGGCCAACCTGCCGCACGCCAAGGTTAGCGGCGGCGTCTCCAACATTTCGTTCAGTTTCCGCGGCAATAACAAAGTTCGGGAAGCCATGCACTCGGCATTTCTTTACCACGCCATCGCGGCGGGCCTCGACATGGGCATCGTGAATGCCGGGATGCTCGAAGTCTATGAGGAGATCGACCCGGAATTGAAAGTGCTGGTCGAGGACGTGTTGCTCAATCGCCGTCCGGACGCGACCGAACGCCTGGTGGAGCATGGCGAATCTCTCAAGGGCGCCGGCGCTGCGATAAGTGAGAAGAAGGCCGAAGAATGGCGCCACGGCACGGTTGAGGAGCGTCTTGCCCATGCCTTGGTCAAAGGAATCGACGCGTACATTGAGATTGACGCCGAAGAAGCCCGCGTCAAGCTGGGCCGTCCATTGCTGGTCATTGAAGGCCCCCTGATGGCGGGCATGAGCGTGGTGGGCGACCTTTTCGGGGCGGGCAAGATGTTCCTGCCCCAGGTGGTGAAGTCCGCCCGGGTAATGAAGAAGGCCGTGGCGCACTTGACGCCGTTCATGGAGGCCGAGAAGGCGACCATGCAGGCGGCCGGCCATGCGGTGAAGGCACAGGGAAAGATTGTGCTCGCAACCGTCAAGGGAGACGTTCACGATATTGGCAAGAATATTGTCGGCGTGGTTCTGGCCTGCAATAACTATGAGGTCATTGATCTCGGGGTTATGGTCTCCTGCGAGAAGATTCTCCAGCGCGCCAAGGACGAGAAAGCGGACCTGATCGGCCTGAGCGGCCTCATCACGCCCTCTCTCGACGAGATGGTGCATGTTGCCCGCGAGATGGAACGGCTGGGTTTCAAGCTGCCGTTGCTCATCGGCGGGGCAACTACCAGCCGGGCGCATACGGCCGTGAAGATCGCGCCGCACTACAGCGAGCCGGTGGTTCACGTGCTGGACGCCAGCCGGGCTGTTCCCGTAACGACCAGTCTTCTGAGCGAGGACGGTAAGGGATTGTTCGTGGCGGAGCATCGCCTCGAGTACGAGAAGCTTCGCCAGTCCCACTCCAGGCCGCGCCAGAAACTCGTCGCCCTTGAAACCGCGCGGGAAAGGCGGACTCCGATCGAGTGGCGCGCAGAAGACCTGGCCGTGCCCGCGTTTACCGGTGTGCGCGTGCTGGACCGCTTCCCGCTGGCCGCGCTGCGTGATTTCATTGACTGGACTCCGTTCTTCCACACCTGGGGGCTGAAGGGCGTTTACCCCCGCATTCTCGATCACGAGGCCCACGGTGCACAGGCGCGCCAGCTTTTTGCCGAGGGCAACGCGCTTCTCGACGTCATCATTGAGAAGAACCTGATCACCGCGCGCGGCGTATACGGCTTTTTTCCCGCCAACGCCGTGGGCGCTGTGAGCGAAGATATCGAACTGTACACCGACCTGACTCGCAGGAAGGTGCTCGAGCGGTTCCACTTTCTCCGCCAGCAGGCAAATCGGGAGGGGAGTGAGCCGTGCCGGTCGCTCGCCGACTTCATCGCCCCCAAGGAAACTGGACTGCCCGATACTATCGGCGCTTTCGCCGTAACCAGCGGCATCGGCCTGAAGGAACTCTGCGATCGCTACCGTGCCGAAAATGACGACTACAACGCGATCATGGCGGAGGCCCTCGCCGATCGCCTGGCGGAAGCTTTCGCCGAATGCCTCCACAAGCAAGTGCGGGATGAATGGGGCTACGGCTGTGCTGAAAGATTGAGCAACGCGGATTTCATCGCCGAGAAATATCGCGGGATCAGGCCCGCCGCAGGTTATCCGGCTTGTCCGGACCACACGGAAAAAGGCACTCTCTGGCGTCTGCTTGACGTCGAGGCCAATACGGGAATGCAGCTTACCGAATCGTTTGCCATGTGGCCCGGCTCCAGCGTGAGCGGGCTTTACTTTGCCCATCCTGAGTCGCGATACTTCAGCCTCGGCAAGATCGACCGCGACCAGGTGGCTGACTATTCCGAACGCAAGGGCATGAGCGTGGCCGAAGTCGAACGATGGCTCGGGCAAAGTCTCGCCTATGACCCAGCGGGGTAGCACCCGCTCAGAACGCCGTCGTCTCGGTCGTAGGTCCCGGCATGCTTCATATTTGCGCTCGACGGGGCGGTTAAACGTCCGGGTTGGCTCTGCCGTATTCCGATCCGTTTTATCCCCGTACATCCGTGGCGAAAATGAGTTCTGCCGTTCGTCTTCCCTTCTCCCCGCCCCCACTCCTCCCCGTCGATTTTCCCCCTCTGCGCCATCTGCGGTGAAGCCATTAAGGCTATCTAACTGATAATACGGTTACAAAACATGTGTACAACGTTGTATACTCGTATTATTATTACGTGTGTAGTCGAGTAATAAGGATTTTGTGCAATGGAGACTCCGGCTAACTTTAACTTGCAACTGCTTATTGAAGAAGTAAAGCAATCCGCAACCGACGGTGTGCCCCCTGGTAAAAGGCGATTTTGCCGCCTGACCGGCCATAAATGCTACGACTGGGAAAAGTACGGCTGGCGCTGGAGAGACGTAACCCGGCACGCCGGGTTTGCGGCCAACCAGATGAAATGGCATAAAGAGAAACGCTCCGATGATGACCTGTTCTTTCGGTTGGCCACCCTGACGCGACAGTTGGGCGAGATACCTGTCGCGGTTGATTATCACCGTGCGCACCGCGAAGACCCGGCTTTTCCAACTCATTACACCTTCATTTGCCGGTTGGGACGCAAGCGAAAGATGGTGGGCGCATTGATCGACTATGCCCGGCGTGAAGGCGGTTGGGACGACGTGGTTCAAATTGCCGAGAACTGGCTGACGTTGCCGCCGGCGCCGGCGGAGCGCAGTCTCCGCTCAGATCCGGCAAAGGCCGGGCTTCCGGGGGAGAAGTTGGATCACGTCTACCTGCTGAAGAGCGGGCGATACCACAAAATCGGCCGAAGCAAGTCGGCGCGGCGCAGAAGGCGCCTTATCGGCTTGAAAATGCCGGAAGAGGTTCGCCTGGTTCACGCCATCCAAACCAACGACGCCCCTGGCATCGAGCGCTACTGGCACCAGCGCTTCGCCGACAAGCGGGTCAACGGCGAATGGTTCCAACTCACTCCGGCGGACGTAAGGGAATTCAAGCGCAGGAAGTTCATGTGACCACGGGTACCGCCGGCTTACAGCGGGTTGTCGGTTACTGCTTGCCACTGCGCGATGCGCTCGGCGGAAGAAAACACGATGGTGGAATCACGAGCGGTTGGTGGGCCCGCAAGGATTTGAACCTTGGACCAATGGATTATGAGTCCCAGCCGGAAACGGCTGGGTTCTTTTTGCCCATTGAATCAACCTATTAGCAGCCCACAGTCAGGCGTAAACCGATCGTGTCGATTCTGTTCATGCATAGTTCATTCATACATAATTCCGACCGCCTAAGCCTGCCAACTGCAACTCTGTCTAGCTGGTCACGGTGCTAAATCGCCCCTGAAGTTGAAGGGCCGCGAGTGTGGACTGACGCCTTATCAACCCCGGTTCAAGAATCGCCCTGAATATGCGGGAGGTCGGCGGGAGTGTGCAAACGAAGAGGGCCACCTACTTGAGTCCAAACAGCCGGAGTAGCCAAGGAAGAGCAATGCTAAAGATAACAACGCTTGGAACTGTCGCTGTGATTGTCTTATTCCAGGATTGGGCACGCTTCAACTTCGTCCTCCCGGCCCAAAATCCGATTGCTACGGCCGGGCAGAATGCGAGCGCGGTCAAAACGATAATGCCAAGGATGAAGTAGAGCCAAAAGCGTAAACCGGGCTTTGCTGTCGGTGCCGCTCCCGAGGTCGTGGCGTCAGACTCAATCGCAAGCAATAGCTCAATCGCACGTGGCTGATTGTCAGCCTTGACGCCTCCGTTTTCGATAAGTCGCCTTGCCTCTTGCTTGTAGGGATTGGGCGGAGAACTGGAGAATACCAGCAAGGCCACCATTAGGTACGAACAAATCCACACGAATACTGCGGCAGCAAACAATTCGTGATGTTTCAGCCAACGCTGCTGCCATCTGGAAGGCTGAATATCAGTTGCCCAATTCTGCAAAGCACCAAAAAAATCTTTTGCAGATTCCCGAGAGTTGGGACTGACGTCAATCTTGAGGTCCGGGGAACCATAGCCCTTTGCCAAGGTTATCGCAGCCTCGACTCTGCCGATGTGGATTCGATAACGAAAACCGAGAGGGGTGTCGTTTGAGGCGCTGGACAAATTGATCGCCTCTGCGAAGCTCTTAACTTCCACCTCACGCCCGCCAGAAAGATAAATCACGAGGTTTCGCTCGTCAGGTTGATCCTTATACCCTACTGCTGCCCTGAAATCGCTTTCGTATTCTTCGCCGCCTTGTCGCACCTTAGCTAGTTTCTCTTCGGAATAGATTCCCGCCTTTAGTCGCCACTCCCAGAATTCTTCAAGAGCGTCACTTACTACCGTTTTTCTTTCTGCCCGAAGGCGCTCGACGTGGCTGTCAACAACTGAGTCCAGCCTCAGCAAATCGCTGGGCTCTAGCAACCACGGGCCTTGGATTCGCAGGTCGGTCGGATACGAAATTGTAGCCATATCATCTGTTCTCGCGGTGACTAAGCGTTTACGAGTATACGCCCAACTCATTCGCTAACGACTTCAACTCACAATGTTCCGGCATTGCGCATGATGCCTCAATTTCGACCTTCTCGGACTATATGCGACTCTCTTGACGAGCTTCGTGCCAAGCCCGAAAGCCAACTGACAACAACAACAACACAAGCAGGGACAGTGGAATGAGCGCTCCCGAGATAACGTCTTTGTTTCTCACCCACCAAGTACGTTCGAGCGTCACAAATTCAATGGTCTGACTCCGAACCGGCGCTGAAACATCGACGCCACCATAGTAGCCGCCCGTAATGTTCCCGAAAATCAAAAATTCCAGCTTGCTATGTGGGGGCAGTACCGGCAGTTCAGGAAAGATTAGCCTGCCATCCGGGGTAAGGGAAAGCCCATCTTCAAATGCTTTCGATTCCATTGGAGCAACGTAGGTGCCCGACATTTGTGCCGACCATAGAGAATCCACTCGGCGGGCGTTCACTCTAACATGCGCGATTTCCTTGTCTGATTCATTGCTGACTTGAATCCACAGCCGGTTAATACTCCTGAAGGCGTGTTTTTGTAGTCTGTCGGCAACCGGGGACTCATACAACTTTGAAAGTT
>JBEKOS010000321.1:0-5752 GCA_049521535.1 Terriglobales bacterium
CCTGCTGATTGCGTGTACGAATGTGGCGAATCTCCTGATGGCGCGCACCGCCGATCGCGCGGTAGAACTGTCCATACGCTCCACCCTGGGAGCAAGCCGCGCCCGGCTGGCGCGGCAATTGCTCACCGAGTGCCTGCTCCTCTCCGTGGTGGCCACTGTGTTTGGATTGCTGATCGCATTTTGGATTAAGTCCCTCGCCGCGAAAGTTCAGCCCCCGCCACTCGGTGCGCTGCCCTATTCCATTCTCGACGGACGCGTCCTGGCCTTCACGCTGCTGGTGTCACTGGCTACGGCTCTCTTTTTCGGCGTCATGCCGTTGCGGTACGCAGGCCGCGTTCAGGCTTTCCCAACGCGGAGCTCCGGCGGAGGCCGTAACGCGCGGCTGCTGCGCGAAGGCCTGGCCTGCGCCCAGGTGATGCTCACGATGATTCTTCTCGCCGGCTCGGTATCGCTGGGGCGAGCGTTCGTGCGCTTGATGAGCAGGGACCGCGGCTACGATGTGCAAGGAGTCGTAACGGTAAGCGTCTCCCTGGACGGCACGACTCACCAACTGGAAAAGCGACAACTCCCTTATTTTGAGGAGGCGCTTGACCGGGTCCGTCGCCTGCACGGAGTTCGCGACGCCAGCGCCACCGAATTCCTTCCTCTATATGCCTCGGCCTTTGTCGGCGGACCATTCGGATTGGACGGCCGTCCAGCTCAGCGCAATTCAACGATGGTCCCGGTGCTGCCTGGATATTTCCAGACCATGGGCGGTCGAATTCTATACGGCCGCGAATTCACCGAAGCCGAAGTCCGCACCGGCGCCAATGTGGCCGTCGTCAACGATCGATTTGCGACTGGATTTGGCGCGCCGCAGGACGCCGTGGGCCATCAGCTCACGATCGGGCGGGACACTCCGTGGAAGATCGTTGGCGTCGTAATGGGAATGGAGTACGAGACCGACCCAACCATGGCAAACGGCAACCAGGTCTTTATTCCGTCGGAGACCCCGGGCAGCTTTTTCTCGACGATTGTGGCCAGGGTGGACGGCCGGGCGGAGGATCGGCTCGCGGTGATCCGCGATGCGATCCAGTCGGTGGACCCGCAAGTTCCCGTATTCAGCGTGAAAACCATGCAGCAACGTCTGGATGAGGTCTTCGCAGGCCCAAGGTTTTACCGCACCACGGCATTGATGTTTGCGGGATTCGCGCTACTGCTGGCGGTGATAGGAATCTATGGTATCGTCTCCTACTCCGTCGTCCAACGGACCCGGGAAATGGGTGTGCGCATGGCTCTGGGAACCACGCCAGTCCGCCTGCGGGGTATGTTGTTGGGGCAGGGTTTGTTGCTGGTTGCCGCAGGAGCTGTCCCCGGAATTGCCGGAGCAAGGCTCGCCGGGCGTGTACTCGAATCCCTGATAAGCGGAGCAAAGGCTGTTGACGTGGCCACGTCCGCCGGTTTGGTATTGTTCGTCGCCCTGGTGGCGTCGACGAGCATCTGGGTCGCCACGCGTCGCATCGCCACGCTCGACATCGTTGCCATTCTGCGTGCCGATTAGGCGGTATTGTGGGTCGGGCCTCTACAGCGATGTTGTTTTTGTTGACCCGCGTTCATCAGCGTAAATCAGCGGCGGAACCTTCTTGCAGTTCGCAATTTGCACTAGGATAGACCTGCATGAAGAAAAACTTCAAAGCAAAGCTGATTGCGCGGGGTCCCGGGGGCGCCTGGACCTTCCTGCCGATTCCATTCGACGTGCATAAGGCCTTCGGTTCAAAAGCACGTGTGCCCGTTGCCGGAACCATAAATGGATTCCCGTTTCGAAACTCGTTGATGCCGGAGGGAGATGGCACACATGCCATGATGGTCAACCGCGAGTTGCAAGCCGGGGCCGGCGCCAAGGCGGGCGACCTGGTGTCCGTTTCCCTGGAGCGTGATGAGAAACAGCGTACCGTCGCTGTGCCGGACGAACTGCTGGCAGCGCTCAAAGGAAACAAGGAGGCAGCTTCCTTTTTCGCTACGCTGACCCATTCCCAGAAATCGGACTATGTAAGCTGGGTTTCCTCGGCAAAGCAGGTGCCGACCAGAGCCAGCCGCGCCGCGAAAGCCGTGGAGATGCTGGCTGCTGGAAAAAAGGGGACCCGCTAGCGTCCAGGAACTAGCGGACCTGAGCTGGTTTCCTCCTCGTCCTCTGCACCATCGGTGCCTTAAAATCCCTCCGGCCGCTGCCCGGCCACTCCGAAGATTTTCTCCAGTGCCAGGCTTGCGCGGCCCAGCGTCCCCTCATCGAACAGGCGCCCGATCAGGGTTACGCCGTGCGGCACCCGCCGCGGCGGCGAGAACTTGGGAAGTGGATGCTGCGGATCCGGCGCCCAGTCGCTTCGCGCCTCGGACACTTCCACGAAGCCGGCACGCAGGGTAAGCGACGGATGCCCGGTGAAATTGGTGATAACCAGCATTTCGTCGCGCAGGGACGGCACCAGGAGTAGATCAACCTTCGCAAACACTTGCGCCATCTGCTCAGCCACCTTTCGGCGAAAGCGGTCCGACTGCACGAAATCCACGGCTGACAGGAAGCGAGACTGGCGGAAGATGTTCGGCCAGGCGTCGGCGACCTGTTCCCTGAGTTCGTTTAAGCCTCCGCCGAGCGTCAGCTCTTCGAAGGCCGCGGCCGCCTCTGCGAAGAGAATAAGGTTGAGCGAATCGTACGGCCAGTCCGGCAGAGAGACTTCCACCAAATTCATCCCGGCCCGCTGCACCGCCTTGAGCGCCGCGCGATCCACCTCGGTAGCGGGAGCTTCCTTCATCCACTGGGGAAAATAGCCGACCCGCAGGCCGCTAACGCCGGCGGTGGCGTCAAAGTCGAGATGGCTGGGGACACTGGCCAGATCACCTGCGTCCGGGCCGGAGATTGCATGCAGCACCAGCAGCGTGTCTTCGACCGACCGCGCCATCGGACCCAGCTTGTCCAGCGACCAGCAGAGCGTCATGGCGCCAGTGCGGGGCACGCGGCCGTAAGTGGGTCGCAGGCCGGTCACACCGCAGCGCATTGACGGGCTCACAATGCTGCCCCCGGTCTCGCTGCCGATTGCAAAACCGACCAACCCCGCGGCAGTCGCCGCACCCGGCCCGGCGCTCGATCCTGATGAGCCTTCCTCGAGCAGCCAGGGGTTCATGGTCTGGCCGCCAAACCAGATATCGTTCAACGCCAGCGCGCCTAGGCTGAGTTTGGCGAGCAGCACGGCGCCGGCATCGTTGAGCCTCTGGACCACCGCCGCGTTGTCTTTGGGAATTCGATTGCGGTAGGGCTCAGCGCCGTATGTGGTGGGAATGCCGGCAGTGTCGAGCAGGTCCTTGGCGCCCCAGGGAATGCCGTGCAGCGGGCCGCGATACTTGCCTGCAGCGATCTCTGCGTCTGCCTGCTTCGCCTGCATAGTCGCATGGTCGGCGGTCAGGGTGATTACGCAACGCAGTTTGGGATCAAACTGCTGCAAGCGCTTGAGGTAGATTTCAGTGAGTCGCGTCGAGGTAAGCTGGCGCTGTTCGATCCATCGCGAGAGCCTGGTTACTGGCGCGTAAGCAATATCTTCGTCGCTGGCGGGCAGCGGTCCCGGATCGGGGTGGTTGCGGACGAAGCGATCGCCCGACGGCGCCGCTTTCACCCCCACCGATGACGGATTCCACTGTGTCGCCGGAGAAATCGAGGCTTCCAGCGCGATTTTGCGCGGCCCGGTCCGGCGCTCGTACAGCGCGGCCATGTTCGCGCGCCAACTTTCCGCCGCAACCGTGACTTCGCTTGCGGTCATCGTAATTTGAACGAGCTTCTCAGCTTCCGTAATAGTGGCGGGAGCGATCTCCGGACCTACCAGCGGTCCGGTGCCGAACGCGGGAGGAGCCCCGGGAGTCGGTTGCGCGCTGGGTGTCGCCTGCTGTGCAGTTGCCTGTGCGCCGAGTCGGGGTGCGACCGCCGCGCCGATCAGGCCGGCAGACGTGACGGTCAAAAATTGCCTTCGCGTATTCTTCATGGATCGCCTAACCTCCGCAGGACATTGTAGCCGCAGCACCTTTCTTCGGTTGGTTGTTGCGCTGTCCACGCAGGTTTCGGAGGAGGAGGCCAGTGCCGGCCGGTGCTACGGTTTGCCGGCGGGACGGATGCTTCGCAGACCCGCATCGTAGGCAGCTCTGGCGATGCTAGCTATCACCTGCTCGCGGGTAGCCTCGTTTGCCGTCGAATCCGTTACGAACACGGCAATTGCAATTCGCCGCCCATCCGGCAGCGGGATCAAACCGATATCGTTCGTTGCGTGCGCCAGGCCCTTCGTTACGTCAGAGGTGCCCGACCTGTGAGCGACGCGCGTTTCAGCCGGCAGTTCGCCCTCCAGGCGCGTGGTCCGTTCTGCGGGTGTCATCCATCCCAGGAGCAGATCCGTGTGTTCCGCGGTCAGCGGCGAATTGTCGCTGATCCTGCGAAGCAACTGTACGGCTCCCGCCGGCGCAAACCAGTTTCGGTATTGCGCTGATACGTCATGATGCAGGACGGCTTCATTGTCCTGAAGATGGAAACCGATGACCCCGAGCGAGTCGATATAGGTGTTGACCGCCTTCGGACCGCCCGCGATGCGCAGCAGAATGTCCGCGGCAACGTTGTCACTTTGCGAAACGGTCAGTCGCAGTAGCTCGCGCAAGGGCACATCTACGCCGGCATTGGGATATTGATCCTGCAGGGGGCTGTGGGCGTGCGGCAGAATGCGGTCCTGCGGAAGGAACAGCACTTGTTCATCGAGCGAAAGCGTGCCTTGTTCCGCCTGATGCAGAACCGTGATCGCGAGTGGCAGCTTGAAGACTGATTGCATCGGAGGCCGCGCATTTGGATGGAGATCGCAATTCAGCGCCGAGCCAGGCAGCGAACAGGCCACCGACACTTTGCCGTGCGCTTCACGGGCTATGACGCGAATCTGTTGCCGGAGAGGCTCCTGCGCGCATGCGGAAATAGTCGAGAGAGCAATCAGCAGAGCGAACCGCATAACGCCCCGTATTGGAAGCTCCTCTGGTTGTAGCGCCGGCGTCCACGCCGGCTGTGGCGGGGGACTCCAGTCCCGCGCTGTCGGACCCATGCGGTCATGCAGAATCCGGTTATGCCGCAGAGACTGGAAAATATGCGTCGCGCAATTCATTATTTGCCGAACTTCGCCCGGTATCCTGGCAGAAAGTCCACCGCAGGTGGTTGCACACCCAATTGCCGCAGCAACGTTGCCACCTGGCCGCGATGGTAACTCTGATGGTTGACGACGTGAAACATCAGTCGCCAGAGTTCATAGGAAAAGGTGTCACTCTTCTGGCTCATGTAGGTCACTGGCTGCGACAGTGCCTCTTCGCTCAGGGTTGCGAGATATTCCCTCATCTTGCCTTCCACCTCGCGCCACCTGCCGGAGACAGAGCTCAAGGAAGGGAACTCCTGCGGAGGCAGCATCGAGGTCGCGTTTCGTCCCCGCCAGCGCTCCAGCCAAATCCACTCGGCGCCCATCATGTGCACCAGAGTATCGCGAACGGAAGCAAAGCTGCTGCCCAGGCTGCGCACGAATTGTTCTTCGGTCAGGGCCGCGCAGGCCTCGAGTTGGCAGTTTTTCGCCCAGTAGCTGTAATTGAACAGTTCCTTGATCGAAGCCAGTGAAATTGGGCTGGTCATGTTGATCCCCGCGCTCATTACGGCAAGACCTGCTCTAGAGATGAACCATCGGAAATGTGACCGGGCACATTGATCGAATCGGTCACC
>JBEKOS010000322.1:0-5738 GCA_049521535.1 Terriglobales bacterium
TTGAAACCTCTCATGCGATGACGAAGAACCGCGGGCGCCCTGCTTGAGCGCCTCGTTAAGGCTGACCGCCGAAGTTCGCAGCGCCGGAACCACACCAAACACCAAACCGGTAAGAATGCTTAATCCGGCAGTGAACAGAAGCACCGTGCCATCGACGGAGACACCCGCAAGCTGCGGAATCGCGTTGGCCCCAAAATGGACGATGGCACTCGTTCCCCTGATTGCGATGAGCGCCCCCAAGACGCCGCCTCCGAGGGCCAGCAATACGCTCTCGGTCAGTGTCTGCCGAATCAGTCTTGTGCGGCTGGCACCCAGCGCTGAGCGGATTGCGGTTTCTTTTTGGTGCGTTGCCGCACGCGCCAGCAATAGGTTGGAAACGTTGACGCATGCAATCAGCAGGAGGAAACCAATAGCGCCCAGCAGCACCAGCAGCGCCGGCCGCATCCCGGCGGTGATGTCTCCCTGAAGGGTAATGACGCGCACGCCGCTGGTCGAATATTCAGCCGGAAACAGCTTTGCCAGGCGGCGATTGACCAGATTCAAGTCCGCTTGGGCCTCGCTGATGGACACGCCAGCTTTAAACCTTGCAATTGCCCGCAGATGACGCGATAGGCGCTCTTTGTCATCATGCTTTTCCGCCACCGGTCGGTAGAACTCCGCCGGACCATCGACCAGGGTCATTGGCAGCATGGGAAAGTCCTGGGGCATGACTCCGACGACGACGTAAGGACGCCCGCCAAGGCTAATCTGCCTGCCAATCACTGCAGGGTCGCCGGCGTAACGCCGCTGCCACAGGCCATACGTCAGAATAATAACCTGATCCTTTCCATCGGTTTGTTCTTCAGGAGCGAAATCGCGGCCTAATAGTGGATGAACCCGCATCAGCCGGAAGTAACCGTCGGATACCTGCATTCCATGAATGCGCTCGGTATCGCCGGCGCCGGTAAAGGTGGCGTTCCAGTTTCCAAAGGCGACCACGTCTTCAAAGGCGCGGCTCTGGGCGCGGTAGTCGTCGATGTCGGTATAGGAAAGCTGATTGCGCTTATCGTTGTCGCTGACGCTCCAGATGAGAGCGAGGCAGTCCGCGTCGGCATAGGGCAGCCTGCGCAACAGCACGCCATTCACCACGCTGAAAATGGCCGTGTTGGCGCCAATCCCCAGCGCCAGCGTAATCAACGCGATGGCAGTGAAACAATGGTTCTTGCGCAGTTGGCGCAATGCGTAGCGAAGATCCTGCAAGAGTCCCGTTGCCATACCCATCGCCAAGAGTTCTGCAACTGTCAGGCCGTTGCTGGTATCAGGCTAATCCATTCAAAAGGCGGATGTTAACGGATGGGCGAGGCGTGGCATGAAGTTTTTGATTGTCCGGTAGCAAAGCCTTGTGTCCACAAGCGGACAAGAGGCGAAGACATGAAGGGCCGATCTTCCGGTTTGCTCGTTATACAGGAATAAGGGTGATATCGTTACGAGACTACGGGCTCATCGCTTTTTCGATACGGTTGATTTGAGGGCTTCTTTGAGTAGTTGGCGCGTCTTCGCGAAGTCAGCTTGCACGCGGGACTCCGGGTTCGTTGTAGTTGCAACGTCCAACGCAGTATGGCCGCCACCATCTTGTAGTCGCGGATCGGCACCACTCTGGAGGCCACTCGGTCGGCCTGTCCATTGATAGCGGCCCAGTACAGCGCCGACGCACCTCTGAACTGACAATTGACCGGGCTCCCTTTCGCAATGAGTGCACGCATGACCTCAATGCTGCTCTCCTGTGTCGCAAGCGACAGCAAGGAGTCTTCATCACTGCAATCCTGGGGAACATGGCACCTGCCTGCAGTAGACGCAGTGTCACAGAAGGATTGGCGTAGTCCCTCGTTAATGATATGTTGAGGGGACGCGATCTAAAGAATTCTACTTCGTTCGGGTCTGCGCCAGCTTTCAGAAGCTCATCAACGGTGGGCAAGTTATCAGAGTTCAAATCGCGTCGCTCGATGGCTTCGTAGAGGGCAGTCTCACCGTGGCTTGTTTGCTGGGTAACGTCTACCCCCTGAGATAGCAAACCCCGAACCCGCAGCAGGTCATTGTGCGCGGCTGCGTTCATGAGCGGTGAGAGCTCCGGGTTGTCTTCATAAGCCAGTTGGGTGCTTGAACGACACCCGACGAGAACCCAGAAAAAGACCGTCGCCACGCTCCAGAATCCCGTCCTGCAAGACATACCGTTGACTGTGCAGCACGGCCGACGATCAGTCAAGTGCTTTTACTGGATCGGAGCTTGGCGGTTGGTCGGCTACACGGAGACTGGTGCGAAGCCCGGAACTCAGGCTCCGGAACCGAATTCAGGGGGCATGCTCTGAAGTCTCTGTTCGGTGCCGCCTCCTAAGCTCTTTGAATTAATGAATGCGAAGTCCGACTCTTCGAGCGTTCCAGAGAGAGCTTTTCCTTCGCTAAGGACACTCATCTGTTCGAAGCGAAGCGCCGCCATCGGATCAACCTTGGCGGCACGGCGCGCCGGGACGTAGCTTGCCAGTAGGCCTGCGCTCGCGAGCAACAGCGAAGCCGAACCCAGCACAATCGGGCTTGAGGGCTTTACCTCGTAGAGCAACGTCCCGAGCAGTCGCGTGAGGCCGAATGAGCCGGCGACCCCAAGGGCAATTCCGAGTGCCACCCACTTCACGCTTCCATTTACGACCAGCTTCAGCACTTCGGCGGGTCAAGCGACCAGCGCCATGCGAATTCCGATTTCATGGGTACGTTGGGCCACCGAATAAGCCACCACCCCGACAATTCTAACGGTGGCCAGAGCTTGGGAGAATCCGGTCATAGTATTTTCACCGCAGGGGGACGCAAAGGACGCAGAGGAAACAAAGGCATTTAAGAATTCAGATCTAAGAATTAAGAATGAAAACCATTGGTTCGGCTGGTCTTTTCTTGATTCCTGATTCTGAATTCTGAGATTTCCCCTGTGTCCTTTGCGTCCTCTGCGGTAAAGACGATCTACTCGTATCGCAGTGCGACCATCGGATCCACCTTGGCGGCACGGCGGGCAGGAATATAGCAGCCCACCAGTATCAAGGCCAAGACCAGCCAGGGAACAATTGAAAACGTCGTCAAGTCTCGCGGGCTTACCCCGTAAAGCAAGCTGGCCATCAGCCGGGTCAGGATAAAGGCGCCAACAATCCCGACAATGACTCCAGCAAGGGCAACGGTCGCCCCTTGCTGCATGATCAGGCGCAACACGTCCTGTCGCTGTGCTCCCAGGGCCATGCGGATACCGATCTCACGGGTACGTTGCGAGACCGAGTACGCCACGACGCCGTAAATGCCCACCGCCGCCAGCGTCAATGCCAATCCCGCGAACGTTGCGATCAACCACATGTCAAAGCGCCGCAACGATCCGGATTCCGCAACCATTTGTTCCATGCCTTTGACGTCATACACGGGCACGGTCTTGTCCACATCGGCAACGGCTGCCCGAACTGCGCTCAGCATCCCCGCGGAATTCTGGCTGCGCACGGCAATGCTCATGCTTCCTTCGAGCAGCGGCAGGAACGCGCCGGGTATTTGCGTGTAAGGGTAATAAGCGGTGGGCTCGATGTCCACATCTGCCGCCCAGTGGCGAACATCGGCTGCAACTCCGATCACGGAACACCAATCTCCACCCGGCATCGCGGGCTTGATGCGCTTGCCCAGCGCATTCTCATTGGGCCAGTACAACTTGGCAAGGCTCGCGCTCACAATGGCAACTCGCGGCGATGCCGCAGTATCGTGCTCGGTAAACTCGCGTCCGCTCACCAGGTTCGTTTGCAGGCCGCTGAAGTAATCCGGGCCGATAGCGCGTAGTCGCGTGACTATCGGAATCTGTGAGGGCGGAGGTGGCGTCCCTTCAATCTCGATGGGCATGGAAGGATCTGTGCCGCTCATGGGAAGATTCCTGGCCAGCACGGCCGACTGCACCCCAGGCAAAGCGCGCACGCGGTCCAGGACCTGCTGGTAGAAGAGCGGTATCCGTTCACCGGAAAACCGGGGCGGCGCCGTGATGCGAAATGTCAACACGCCCGCCGGGTTGAACCCTGGGGCCACCGTCTGCGCCCGCCACAGACTCCGCAGCGACAGGCCTGCGCCGATGAGAAGAATCGACGCCAGCGCGGTTTCCGTCACCACCAATATCGCGCGGTGTCTACCCAAGCCTCCACTGCTGCCGCGCGCGCCTTCCTTTAGCGATTCGTTCACGTTGACGCGCGAACTCTCCCATGCCGGGACGAGTCCAAAAAGAATCCCTACGAGGCCGCACAGCAGGAAAGAGCAAACCAGCACCGGGACATCGATGGTGATGGCGTCCACCGAGGGAATGCTCGAGGGATGAATGAGTCGCAGAGTCTTGATTGCAATCCATGCCAGCCCCAGGCCGACCGAACCGCCCATTAGCGACAATATCGAGCTCTCAGTCAGCAATTGCCGGATCACCCTCATACGCGTAGCGCCCAGGGCTGTGCGAATGGAGATCTCGCGTTGTCGAATCGCTCTGCGCGCCAGCAGCAGGTTGGCCACGTTGGAACAAGCAATCAGCAGGACGAACGCCGCCGCCCCCATCAACAAAAGCAGCGCCGGTTTCACATCGCCATTCAGGAAGTCGCTTACGGGTTGGACAGTAGCTCCGAAAGCACCGTCTGAAGTCGGGTCCTGGGCCTTAAAGCGGGCTGCAACCGTATCCAACACCGCCTGCGCCTGTTTTTGCGTCATATCCTGCGGAAGCCGCGTAAAGCCAAAAAGCCAGTGAACATTTCGCGCCGAAGCCTGCGCGTTTACCGCCTCCAATTGCAACGGAGTCCAGAAAAGCTCTTTGTCAGACAGCACATGAAATCCAGGCGGCATGACGCCAATCACCGTGTAGGGTGTGGCATCCAGATCAACGGCTTTGCCCAAAATATCGCTTCGCGACTCAAAGCGGGTGGACCAGAGAGCGTGACTCAGAATCACGACCGCTCCGGCACCGGGATGATCTTCATCGGCGGAGAACGTCCGGCCCAGAATGGGCTGCACTCCCAGTACCGGCCACAAGTCGGCGTTGAGTTTTCCTCCCGCGATTCGCTCGGGAAGTTGGTTCCCCCCGAGATTCATGCCGGCACTACGGAACGCCCCGAGATGTAAGAGCAATTTATCCTGTTCGCGCAGCTCAAGAAAGGCCGGCGTAGAAAATGCGTTCGGCGTGCCGTTTGACATGGTTTTCCAAACGACCATGACGCGGCCGGCATCGCGAAAAGGCACGGAGCGAAACAGCACGGTATTGATCACGCTGAACATGGCTGTGTTGGCCCCGATGCCCAAGGCCAGAGTGATCACTGCGACGGCAGTGAAGCCCGGCGACTGGCGCAACATGCGCAAGCCATAGCGAACGTCTTGAACTATTATTTCCACGCGTCTCCTAATGCGGTTTCACGGGTGCCTTTCCAACACAACCTGTGGACTTGTCATCCTGAGCGAAGCGAAGGATATCTGTATTTTGGGAGTGGGAGAACAGTGCATAGATCCTTCGCTTCGCTCAGGATGACAAATTTACTTTGTGTTCATGCATGCACGTCCGCCATAAGTTTCTTAAGCTCTTCCTCCGCGACTACTTTACCGTCGAACAAATGGACTTCGCGTTGGGCGTGCTTTGCGAAGCGCGGATCGTGCGTAACCATGCAGATGGTCGCGCCCTCGCCGTGCAGGTTCTGCAGCAACTCCATCACGGCTTCGCCGTTCCTCGA
>JBEKOS010000323.1:0-5718 GCA_049521535.1 Terriglobales bacterium
CGCCATAGAGGCAATGGCTGCGGCCCAAGCTCATGATTTTCTGCTGCCTCTCAAGAGTTCGAAACGGGGACAGCAGGCCCATGCGCTGGTTCGCTCGGTCTCAGCAAAAATGGAACGCGATCGCAGCCTTGCCGCGGACATTGGCCGGGTGGCAACGCTGATTTCCAGCGGTAGCCTGGCCGCCGTTCTCAGGAAGTAGATCGTTTCGCAGCAAGTTGAAGCGGATAAATGCAGATTGGCATAGGTACTGTCGGCGCGTAGCTGAGTCCCAAAACCTTCATTTCTTTTTCTTCTCTGTGGCTCTGAGCCTCTGTGGCTGGTTTTTCCCGGATTTGCGAAAGAAATCATGCCTATGCACTTTTATATCCACCTTCAGGCCGGCAAAAGCCACGCCCTCGCCTTGCAAGCGCATTCTCTGATTGAACCCAGCTTCGCCGCCCAGTAAAATCGTGCCGCCGGCGCCAATCACTCGATGCCACGGCAGTCCGTGCGACCCCGAGTGCAGCGCCCAAGCTACTTGACGGGCAGCGCCGGGAAAACCCGCGGCGTAAGCGACATCTCCGTACGTGGCAACCTTTCCCTTTGGGATGCGGCGCACCTGCACCAGCATGTCTCGAAACATATTACGAACTGGCTTGGCCTGCTTCGGCCCACGGATGTTACCCTGAGTAGTCATGTCTAAGGCACGCGCGAAAAAAATCAAGCTGGTGCTATTCGATGTGGATGGCGTCCTCACCGATGGCACAATTTGGCTGGTGCCAATTGCGCCTGAATCCGTAGCAGGCCTTGCCGACAGTTCCAGTCCCGGTCAAATCGAGGTTAAGGGATTCCATTCCCATGATGGCAGCGGCATTTCCCTGGCACGTCTCGGGGGCCTGAAGACCGGCGTCGTAACGAAGCGAGTTTCTGAAACTGTCAGGCTGCGCGCCCGCGATCTGAAGATGGACTACGTCCTGCAAGGCATCTCCAACAAGCGCCAGGCTGTCGAAGACATCCTCCAGAAAGAAAGCCTGCGCGCAGAAGAACTTGCCTTTGTTGGAGATGATGTGGTTGATCTTCCGGCAATGCGCGCCTGCGGACTGGCCATTGCCGTGGCGAATGCACGAAAGGAAGTGAAAGCAGAGGCGCATATCATCACGGAACATGCCGGTGGACAAGGCGCAGCCCGCGATGCCATTGAATACATCCTGCGGGCACAGGATAAGCTTGATGCGGCTGTGGCTGCATATATAGACGATCGCGGACCAGCGAAATGAGCAAACCGCAAAGCATGCGGCCAAAGGTCTACATCATTGCGGGGCCTAATGGCGCAGGCAAGACTACATTTGCCCGGAAGTTCCTGCCGTTGTACGCCAACTGCACTAATTTCATAAACGCAGACTTGATCGCTCAAGGGCTTTCCCCGTTTTCGCCGGATGCTGCTGTGAGGGAAGCCGGAAGGCTGATGCTCGGCCAAATAGACAACTTCGCCCGACGGCGCGCTGACTTCAGCTTTGAAACGACGCTTTCGGGCCGAGGCCACCTGAACTTGGTTCGGCGTCTCAAGGATCGAGGATTCGAAGTAAGTATATTCTTTCTGTGGTTGGCTACGGTCGACGACGCCATAGCCCGAATCCGTGACCGGGTGTTGAAGGGTGGCCATACTGTACCGGATGACGTGGTCCACCGACGATTCGAGCGTTCGATTAGAAATTTCTTGTGGAACTACCGCCCATTAGCAGACACGTGGATTCTGTTCGAGAACTCCGGCGATGCACCAATTGAAATTGCCTTCAAGACATACGGCAAGCTGACTATAATAAAAGCTGAAGAATATAGCGAATTGCTGGCGCGATATGGCGAGTTATGAACAAAGTGCCTGAAGATATACTTGCATTACCCTTGGAAGTGCGCGCTCTTATGGCAATGCAGGCAGCAGTCGAGGGGGTTATCGAAGAGAACGCCCGTCTTGGATTGCCTCTTTATATTCGTGAGAACGGCAAAATGGTCGCCAAGGACGCGCAGGAGATTCTGGACCGTCGAGCCGCTGAGAGAGCCGCCGAAAAAGAACGCGCTACGGAATTAGCGCCCGCCGAATAATCCTATATGTCCCCTACGCATCTCTGAACTGTTCCGATCCGCGTAAATCCGTGGCCAACTTCCTGAGATGGTCACTCCGGAATCGCCACCGGCTTGGCAGCCATCAGCTCCGTAAACCGCGGATCCTTGCGCAGGCTGCTGAATTCCTGGTCCTTGTAAACATTGTCAATCTCTTTGTAGCCATCCTCCATCGCCCTGCGCAGATAGAGAATGCTGCGATCAAAGTCGCCCGTTTGTGCGTAGATCTTGGCCATCCAATAGGAAAACATGGCACGATTTCCTGGCGTGGAGAGTCGCGCCGAAACGCCTGTCTGCGAACTGTGATCAAAGACCATGGGATCGATCTGAAATGCCCTCCGGTACTCGCTCATCGCCTGCGGATATTCCTTGAGCATGAAGTAGGCCGTGGCGAGGTTGTTGTGGAAGGAGGCGTCGTTGTCCTGCAACTGCAGTGCCTGCTGGTATTCCTCAATGGCCTTGGCGTACTTCTTTTCCAGGTAGTAGGTGGCGCCCAGGTTGTTGTGAGCTTCGGCGTAGGCGTGCTGCCGCTTGATTGAGCGTTCAAAGTCCTTTTCTGCATCCCGAAAATGCATCATTTGCAGCTCAGCGATACCGGCCTTGTTACAAAGCTGTGCCTGGGCCGGCTTGGCCCGAGTCTTGGCAAGCGCGGCACGATAGTAATCAATCGCATCGCCGTAGGCCTTTTCCGCGCGAAGCTGGTCACCGCTTGCCTCCAGTTCGCTCGAAGTGGCCGTCGGCGACGGCGGCTCGTAACGGGGCGGCGCGGGAGCCGCTCGTAGCGAGTCATCCGGTTGCGGATGTGCAGAATCCTGAGAAGCGACAAAAACCGACAAGAAAACTATCGAGATCGCAATCGCGAGTGGATACCGGCGCATGTTCACCCCCGCCACAGCCTTCACGGCATCCCAGCCGGTCCGGGATACTCTTAGCTTAGCACTTTAGACTCCGACGGAGCTAAATTGTTCCCGCGGCTATTGGCTCGGTTGGGATTGGGACTTGCCCGACTGGTCACTGTCTCCACCCTTGAAAATCCCGGCAATCTTACCGAAAAAGCCCTTCTTTTTCTTCGCCTGGGCTGGAGGAGCCGGTAACGACTCTGCTGGTGCGCTCTGCACCACTGCAGAATCGGAAGGCGAGCGCTTAATGACGACGGTTTGGCCCGGCGGCGGAAGCGCTGGCGCGGGAGCCGAACCGACAAGCCGCTGGAAGAGGCTGCGGTGTTCACTTGGCTGCTGCTCGCAGGTTTCCATCGGTTCAGTACCGGATATGAAAGCCACGGAAATCGCCTGCGGACATGCTGGAGTCGAGAGCCGGTTGGTTGCCTTGTCAATTCTCACCGTTACAACGCCCTCTGGTTCGGGAAACTCCCGAACGTCCCGGTACGCCGGAAGCTTGATCGCACGGCTCATAAATTCCGCCCAGATAGGCGCGGCTGTTTGTGACCCGCTAAGCCGCAGGTCGCTGTAATCGTCGTATCCAACCCAAACAATGCACAACAGGTTGCTGGTGTAGCCTGCAAACCAGGCGTCATGCGAGGTCCCGGTCTTTCCCGCCGCGGGTGAGGTAAAGCCACGGCGCCTGACCTCAAAGCCAGTGCCGTAATTCAGCACTCCTTCCATCATGGTGGTCATCACATAGGCGACGCGGGCATCAAGCACGGGCTTGGAGTCCGCTTGAAAATCGCGCAACACCTCGCCCTCCGACGTGCGCAAGGAACGGAGCAAGCGCGGCGACAAGCGCACTCCCTGATTGGCGAATACGGTGTAGGCCCCGGCCATCTCCAGCGGAGTTGCGTCGTAGGCTCCCAGAGCCATTGCCGGCGTAGCCTTCACCGAAGCGATGCCTGCCGCCTTGGCCAACTGTGCCACCTTGTCGTAACCGGTTTGTTCAGCAACTTTTACAGTCGCATTATTGAGGGACTGGGCGAGCGCGTAGCGCAGCGGCACGTCGCCGTGATACTCGTCCTTGTAATTTCGCGGCTCGTAAATCTGGTCTCCGTACGCAAAGGTGCTGGGAGAATCACTTATCAGTGATACCGCGGTTTCCGCCGTATCCGGCTCAGCGTCGATACCCGAGGCCACTGCTGCTGCGTACACAAATGGCTTAAAGATCGAACCGGTGGGCCGCTTGGCAATGGCGTGGTTCAACTGGCTGAATCCATAATTACGACCACCAACCAGGGCCAGAACCTCGCCGGTGTGCGGATCGAGCGCTACCAGCGCGATTTGAGGCATGGGACCGGGCAACACCGTGGTTTCGACCTTCGCATCCTTACCATTGCCGGACTTTTGCCGGCGGGTGCGCTGTTTCTGAACCTGTTCATCCACCAGTTTGCCGCCTTCGTGCACGGCTTCCGCCGCCGCACGCTGCAGGTCGGGATCGATGCTGGTGTAGATCCGATAGGCGTTTTCGTTAAGATCATGCTCGTTGTACTGCTGGCCAAGCTGGTCCTTGACCAAATCGACCAGATAGGGCGCATCACTCGCTTCCACATTCGGCGGTGCCAGCTTCAACTCAGTAGCCTTTGCCTCGTCCGCCTGAGCGCGAGAGATTGCGCCAGTTTCAACCATGCTGTCCAGCACCGTGTTACGGCGCTCCAGGGCACGCTCCGGATGTCGATAGGGCGAGAGGTAACTGGGACGCTGAATGATTCCGGCAAGCAACGCAGCTTCCGGCAGGTTGAGGCTTTGCAGATCCTTGTCGAAATATGCGCGGGCGGCTTCAGCAAACCCAACGATCGCATACGAGCCACGCTGGCCCATATCAACCTGATTGGCATAGAGTTCAAAGATCTGCTGCTTCGAAAATCTCTGTTCCAGCTCAAAGGCGATCAGAATTTCTTTTGCCTTGCGATCATAGGTCTTCTTTGGCGTAAGAAAGAAGGCCCGAGCCATCTGCATGGTCAGGGTGGAGGCTCCCTCAACTTTGCCGTGTGACCGCAAATCAATTAGCGCAGCCTCCAGAAGTCGAAAATAATTCACTCCGCTGTGTTCGAAAAACCGGCGGTCTTCAATCGCCAGGGTGGCGTCAACCATCACCTTGGGGATGTCCTTGAACTGCACAATCTGTCGCTTGGCGCGCTGGTCACCGCTGAACAGCGCCGTAACCAACTGTGGTTCCAATTCGTAAGCGGACAACTCGCCATTATCGCGGCCTCCCGATCTGGCTATTCGCGCAATCTTGCCGCCTGTCACCGTGACGGTAGCTTCAGCCTGGCTGTGATACGACTGCGGGCCTGGGCTGATTACTATGTTCTCGCCTTGCAGCCGATAGGTGCCCAGACGGATCTCGCCTTCGTTGCCGGGAACAGATGCCATAGCTCGATTGCCGCCGGCGTCGATGTACCCGGCGCGATGCAATTCCGCGGCGATGTCCTGAGCGGAAATTTCCTCGCCAACCCGAACCGTCGCAGGACGCGCAAATATCTGCGCTGAATTGCTGAAAATTGGGCCGTTCATGCGTTGCGCCACAATTTTTTCGTACTTCACATAGAAATAGGCAAACACGCTGAGAAAAGACACGCTCAAGACGATGAATACCGCTACTGCGCCCTTTACCAACGGGTCGGAAAGATAGCGGTAGCCGTGAGAACGGGCCTTGGCGGGCTTTCGGGAAGAG
>JBEKOS010000324.1:0-5713 GCA_049521535.1 Terriglobales bacterium
AGTATGCCGTGCAGAAGATGGGGATTCCGTGCAAGCAGCTTCACAGCTACGACTACGGCGGTCCCTACGCCGGCTTCAAGGGAGCCATCAACTTCTACCGCGAGATTGACCGCATGGTGAACATGAAAGTCTGGTCCTTCATCAAGGCTCCCTGGCAGCAGCCGGCGCCGCATCCAGAGCAGCCGCAGGCTGCCGCCGATTAGTCGTCAGCCAACTAACAAATATAGGCCGTTTCAGGCAGCTCCGTTCAGGAGAAGGGGGATCGCTATGCTTTTGAGACACACAACCAGCGAAGTCGTCGAGCGTTCCGCGCTCACCATTAATCCGGCCAAAACCTGCCAGCCGATTGGCGCTATGTATGCGGCCCTCGGGGTACATAACTGCCTCCCGCACAGCCACGGTTCGCAGGGGTGTTGCGCCTATCACCGAAGCACCTTAACCAGGCACTACAGGGAACCGGTGATGGCTGGCACAAGTTCGTTCACCGAGGGTACATCCGTGTTTGGCGGTCAAGCGAACCTTCTCCAGGCGATCGAGACCATGTTTGACGTTTACGGTCCCGAGGTGATCGCCGTTCACACTACTTGTCTTTCAGAGACCATTGGTGACGATATGGTCCAGATCATCGGCAAGGCAAAGAGCGAGGGCAAGGTTCCGGAGGGGAAGCACGTCATTCACGCGAATACTCCAAGCTATGTCGGTTCGCATGTGACAGGCTTTGCCAATATGGCGAAAGCGTTGGTCCATTACTTTGCCGAGCCGTCCGCCGAAGAGAAAAAGCAGATCAATATATTGCCCGGCTGGGTAGAGCCCTCCGACATGCGAGAGATCAAGTGCCTCGCACATCGAATGGGCGTGAAGACCGTCATGTTCCCCGATACCTCGGACGTTCTCGATGCGCCGCAGACAGGGACACACCAGTTCTATCCCAAGGGCGGCGCGACGGTCGAACAGATCCGCAGCGCCGGGGCCAGCATAGGCACACTCGGCCTCGGCCTTACGGCTTCAACCCGGGCGGCAGATGCGCTGGAAGAGAAATGCGAAGTATCGCGCGAAATGTTGGAGCTGCCTATCGGGCTACAGGCGACGGACCGCTTCATAGAAGCGGTGCGAACCATGGCTGGCGCCAAAGTCCCCGACATCGTTACCGACGAACGCGGCCGTTTGCTGGACATGATCGCCGACATGCACCAATACGTCTACGGGAAGCGCGTAGCGCTGTTCGGCGATCCGGATCAGCTTGTCTCCCTGGCCGAATTTCTTGTCTGCCTTGACATGAAGCCGGTCTATATCGTGACGGGCACTCCGTCAACCCGCTTTGAAAGGCGAATTCGGAGTGTTTTGGATAGTTCGGTCCCGTCGGCAAAGGTTCGTAAAGGAGCGCAGGCCGATACCTATCTACTCCACCAATGGATCAAGCAGGAGCCTGTCGATCTGTTGATTGGGAATACCTACGGGAAATACATTGCGCGCGACGAGAATATTCCCTTCGTGCGGCACGGCTTTCCAATCCTCGATCGGGTGGGGCACTCATACTTTCCAACCGTGGGATACCGCGGAGCTATGCGGTTGCTGGAGAACATTCTTGGCGTGCTGATGGATCGGCAAGATCGTGAGGCGCCGGAAGAAAGTTTCGAACTCGTGATGTAGGGCGGTGGTAAGAGGGAGGACAAATGGCGGACATCTTACGAGAACGCGAACGGCAGGTCTACCGCAAAGGCGCGCAGCCCTTTCAACTCGACTGCGAAAAGCAGAGCGTTGCCGGATCGGTGAGCCAGCGCGCCTGCGTCTTCTGCGGTTCGAGAGTGGTGCTCTATCCCATCGCCGATGCTCTGCACATTGTCCACGGGCCCATCGGCTGCGCGTCCTACACCTGGGACATTCGCGGTGCGCTTTCCTCCGGGCCGGAACTTCACCGACTCAGCTTCTCCACCGACCTTCGCGAGCTCGATGTAATTCAAGGAGGAGAGAAGAAACTTTACGCGGCTCTGTGCGAGCTGATCGACGCGCATCAGCCCAAGGCCGCATTCGTCTACGCCACTTGCATCGTGGGAATCATCGGCGACGATGTGGAGGCTGTTTGCAAGCGCGTCAGCCGGGAGAAGGGAATTCCGGTTCTGCCGGTGCATTCCGAAGGATTTAAGGGAACGAAGAAAGACGGCTATAAAGCGGCCTGCGAAGCTCTTTTTCAGCTCATAGGAACTGCGCCAACCGATGGCATCAGTCCCATTAGCATCAACATTCTTGGCGATTTCAACCTGGCCGGCGAGATTTGGATGATTCGCGAATACTTTCGCCGCATCGGCGTCGAGGTTGTCTCCTGCATTACCGGCGATGGACGGGTCGACGATATTAGGCGAGGGCACGGCGCGGCGCTAAACGTTGTGCAGTGCTCAGGTTCGATGACGCACCTGGCCAAAAGCCTCAAAGATAAGTGGGGTACGCCGTTCATCCGGGTTTCTTATTTCGGTATCGAGGACATGGCTCAGTCGCTTTATGACATCGCCCGCTTCTTCAAAGATCCGAACCTTATGCAGCGGACGCAGGATCTGGTGCGCGAGGAGATCGAAGCAATCATGCCCACGGTCGTGGAGTATCGGCGCAAATTGCAGGGCAAGAAAGCCGCGATCTACGTCGGCGGAGCATTCAAGGCGTTTTCATTGGTGCGCGCTCTGCGGTTGCTCGGTATGCAGACGGTGATGGTCGGGTCACAAACCGGCAATCGTGAGGACTATGAACAACTTCGCGAGCTTTGCGACGAAGGCACGATCATCGTCGACGACTCCAATCCGCTGGAACTGGCCAGCTTTTTGCAAGAAAAGGACGTAGACGTCTTTATCGGAGGCGTCAAGGAACGTCCGATCGCTTACAAGCTTGGAGTCGGGTTTTGTGACCACAACCATGAACGCAAGGAAGCTCTTGCCGGCTTCGCGGGAATGGTGAATTTTGCCCGCGAAGTGTATGGCACAGTGATGAGTCCAGTCTGGAAGCTCACTCCACGCAAACGGGAGCGCGCATTGCCAAAGGAGCTGCCGGAATGAGTACCACTCCTCACGTTGCGAAGAAAGCCCGGCCGCCCAAGTACCTTGCGACCCGGAATGCCTGCAAGCTGTGTACTCCTCTTGGAGCCTGCCTTGCGCTGCGCGGAATTGAAGGTGCGCTGCCGTTCCTTCACGGTTCACAAGGCTGTGCGACCTATATGCGCAGATACATCATCAGCCACTTCAAAGAGCCGATGGACATTGCAGCATCCGGCTTCAGCGAGGCGAGCACAATCTTCGGAGGCGAACAGAATCTGCATCGTGGACTTCGAAACGTCACCTCCCAGTATCATCCGAGCCTTATCGGGATTGCGACAACGTGCCTGAGCGAGACGATCGGGGAAGATGTTGCGCAGTTGCTGCATCCGTATGAGGCGGCACTCGACAGTGCCGAAGCACCCGTATTGGTGCCTATTTCGACGCCAAGCTATTGCGGCACGCATATCGACGGCTTTCACGCGGCGGTTCGAGCTGTTGTGGAAAAGCTGGCGACGCCACCGGAGTCGCGAGGAAATCACATCAATCTCTTTCCCGGCATGATCTCGGCAGCCGATATCCGTTACCTCAAGGAAGTTGCGGCCGATTTTTCGCTCGAATCGGTTCTGCTGCCTGATTACTCCGATACGCTGGATGGGCCGGCGCTCGATCGCTATCACAAGATCCCAAAGGGCGGAACTCCCATCGCGGCGATTCGGTCCTGCGCATCCGCCAGCGCCACGATCGAGTTTGGGCGGACTATCGCAGGCAAAGCCACGGCAGCGGCTTTCTTGCATGAGCGATTTGCGGTTCCATCCCATCGCTTGGGAGTGCCGATAGGAGTGCGCGAAACGGACGCCTTCTTCGATGTACTTGAACAACTTTCGGGACGTCCTACCCCTGCTAAACACGGTCAGGAACGCGGAAGGCTGATTGACGCCTATGTCGACGGACACAAATACGTGTCGGGCAAACGGGCTGTGGTTTATGGGGAGGAGGATTTCGTGGTCGGTTTGGCTGCGTTGCTGGCGGAGATAGGCGTCGTTCCCGTACTCTGCGCATCCGGCGGCGAGAGTGGATCGCTGGCTAAATCGATAGCTGAAGTTACCGCCGATGTGGACGAACCAATTATCGCTCGCGAGGGAATGGATTTCATGTCCATAGGAGAAGAAGCAAAACAGTTATCGGCGGACTTCCTGATTGGAAACAGCAAAGGCTATTCGGTCGCGCGGCAACTGGGAATTCCGCTGATCCGGGTAGGGTTCCCGATTCACGATCGGATTGGAGGACAACGAATTCTGCACCTGGGTTACCGTGGCGCACAGCAATTGTTCGATCACATCGTCAACGCATTAATCGAATTCAAACAGCAAAGTTCACCTGTCGGCTACAGCTACATGTGAGGAGGGCGCGATGGCATTGGACCTGACACAACATCCTTGTTTCAACTCCGACGTGCGGCACCGCACGGGACGGATTCACCTTCCCGTGGCGCCCAAGTGCAACGTCCAGTGCAACTACTGCAACCGCAAGTTCGACTGCGCAAACGAAAGCCGACCGGGTGTGACGAGTGCGGTGCTGTTACCGAAACAGGCCCTGAACTACCTGCACCATGCGCTCAAAATCATGCCGGGGCTGAAGGTCGTTGGTATTGCCGGACCAGGAGATCCATTTGCGAGTCCGGAGGAAACGCTTGAAACCCTGCTCTTGGTTCGTGAGCAGTATCCGGAGATGCTGCTGTGCATCGCGACAAATGGCCTGAATCTGGAGCCGCATGTCGCTGAACTCGCCCGCCTGCAAGTCAGCCATGTCACGCTCACCGTGAACGCGGTCGACCCATCGATTGGAGCAGGAATCTACGCCTGGGTGCGTGATGGCCGCACGATTTATCGCGGCGAAGCGGCAGCCGCTCATTTGCTGGCTCGCCAGAAGAGTGCAATTGCGGCATTGAAGTCAGCAGGAATCACCGTAAAGATCAACACTATCGTCGTGCCGGCAATCAATCAGGACCATATTTGCGAAGTTGCCGACGAAATGCGCAAACTAGGCGCCGACATCATGAACTGCATCCCGCTCTATCCGGTCGAGGACACGCCATTTGCGGGTAAAGAGGAGATGCAGGTCAGCGCAATAAAACTCCTCAGAGGGCGGGTCGCTGACTATCTGCCACAGATGGAACACTGTACGCGGTGTCGCGCCGATGCCGTTGGTCTGCTGGGAGAACCGTCAAGCAGCAACCTCATCGATTTGATGCACGCCTGCGCAAACGCATCGCCTGACACAGAGTCGGAGCGGCCTTACGTGGCCGTCGCCAGCATGGAAGGAATCCTCGTGAACCAGCACCTGGGTGAAGCCACGCGCTTGTGGATTTTTGAACGCACCGATGGCGATCCCAAACTGGTCGAACTGCGTTATACGCCAGAAGTGGGCGGCGGCAACCAGCGTTGGCGGGATTTGGCGGAATTGATCAATGACTGTCACGCGGTCGTTGTCAGCGGCGTTGGTCGAGCCCCACGATGGGTGCTGGAACGCGCCGGATTGCGGGTCATCGAGATGGGCGGGCTGATTTCCGACGGCCTGGAAAGCCTCTTCCGCACGGGCGATGTCCCAACGTCGATGAGGAAACAATTCAAATCTTGCGGATCGGAGTGCCAAGGAACGGGCACGGGTTGCGCTTAACTTCTGATTGAAGGAGA
>JBEKOS010000325.1:0-7549 GCA_049521535.1 Terriglobales bacterium
GGGATTCGGTCCATTTCGCTTTGACTGAAAACTGTTCCAGGCAGTCTTCGGCGCCGCCGGATAGAATCTTCCGTTCCTGGCGTCACGCTTTACCGGTCCGAGCACATGGACCATAGGCTTGGGGAAGAAATTATGCAACGAGCGAAAACCAGCAACCACCGGCGCCAGCGCTGCCGGAATCTGCGGAGCGCTCATGTTGGCGATGTGCTTTTCGCCACGCACATTCAAGTTGTGAATTTCCGTATGAAACGCCTGCCGTACCTGCCCGGCGGTTCCGGTAAACATGATCAACATTTTTCCGGAGGGAACCGAATCGATCCTGAATCCATAGGCCTGGAGCCAGGAACTTACCATTGCTATGTCCTGGTCCGCGACGCCATAGCACGACCCGACTTGCTTCGCGCTGAGCCATTGCTGAAAAAGAGGAGACCGGCGGTTGTGCATCTGGTCAATGCGCGTCTGCAGCGCCAATTCCTGCGTCGGCGTGCGCCGCAGCACCATGATGATGTGCTCCATCAGCAGCGCGTCATCCACCCTGCCCAGGTCGAATTCGGCCCGTGCCAGCGGATGAACATTGCCCGGCAAGGCGATCCGCACATCATCGTCGACACCTCCGGAAATACGGGCTATGGCCAGCGGCGTACACCCGGCATTCGATTGGGTCTCAGCGAAACCCGGCAAGGCTGACACTGCGATGGACAACAGGACGAGAACAATCATTACGGTGCGTTTCATAGCTTCCCCTTTAGGTGCGAACAAATGCATTTAATAAGGATACGTCAAAAGGTGCCCGTTGTGAGTGCCGGATTTGCCGAGGGGAACGGCGCGAAGAACGGGGCTTAAACAACTACGATCGGGTACTGTGACTCGAATTTGCTATTGCCGGTGCCGCCCGCGGTTGAAGAAGTGCTACTCGGAGGCTTCATACACCGTCTTACCGCCGACCACAGTGCGTAATACCTTTGTGCCCAGAATCTCACGTGGTGTGGCAGCAATAATGTCGCGATCGAGGACGACAAAATCGGCCAGCATGCCGGGCTTGAGCAGGCCTTTATCCTGTTCTGCAAATTCCGCATAGGCCGCGCCGGTGGTATAGGCGGCGATGGCCTGTTCAACGGTGATCCGCTGTTCAGGAAAATACTCCATGGTCCCGGCTTCGTTCTTGCGTGTGATTGCGGCATAAAGCCCGCGGAATGGCGTGATCGGCTCTACCGGATAATCCGTTCCGAACGCAATCGGAACGCCCTTATCGAGAAATGCCTTCCAGGTGTAGGAGTAGCGCGCGCGTCCAGTTCCGAGTCGCGCGACCACCCAATTCATATCTGTCAGCAGATGGCAGGGCTGCATGGAGGCAATCACATTGAGGTCGCGGAAGCGCTGAATCTGGGCGGGCGAAACCACCTGTGCGTGCTCGACACGATTACGGAATCCGCCGGTTGAGGGAGGCTCGATTTTTTTCTCGCGGGCAAAACGCTCGGCCTCGGCAAAGGCATCCAGGGCCATCTGCACGCCGGCATCGCCGATGGCGTGGAACCCAAGTTGGAATCCAGCCGCAGCTCGTTCGGCAGCCATGTGGTTCAGCTTCGCGGGATCATCGTACTGGGGAAGTCCGGCGTTCTTTGGGTCATCGGAATAGGGGGAGAGCATCGCCGCCGTGCGCGAACCCAGGGAACCATCCATATAGCCCTTAAGCATGCCGGTGTGCAGCATCGGATCGGTCGCACGATGGTGAGCGCGCTGTTTTTCCAGTGCCTCAACCGGTTCGTTGAAGGGCAACCATTCCGAAATTCTCGCCGTCAGCCTGCCTTCCCGTTCGAGCTCTTCGTAGACCAGGAAATCATCCCAAGTGGAGAAATCCTGCATGGAAGTCACGCCCCAGCGGGCGGCATCCGCCAGCGCCAGTTCGACCGAGATCTTTCGCACCCTCGCGAAGAATACCCGTAGCTTCGCCGGAGGCATCGCGGTCAATTTGTCCGCCTTCAGGAGCTTTGGTCTCGCGATTTATGCCAGCAGCCTTCAAGGCGGCGGTGTTAGCGAGGGCGATGTGGCCATCCACGCGGTCAAAGAACGCGGGATGATTGCCGGTCACGGCATCAATGTCCTGCCGTGAAGGGAGTGCCTGGCCCAACCAGATCGTGTGATCCCAGCCGCTTCCGATGATCCATTCTTCTTTGTTAGCTTCCCGCGCGTGAGCGGCAATGCGAGATTGCATCTCTTGCAACGACTTCGAACCGGTCAAGTCAACCTCGAGCTTCTGAAAGCCCCCGCTGGCGAGATGAAGATGGGCATCATTGAATCCCGGCATCAGGAAATGGCCGCCGAGGTCTACGACTTCGGTTTTGTCTCCCCGGAACGCTCGAACCTCATCGTTGCTTCCGACGGCAATGATCCGGTCGCCGGCAACGGCGATGGCCTGCGGCCGAGGAACATGACCGGTCACCTTTTCCAGGCCTAAGTATGTCGTTTGTCCGATATAGATCTCGCCGTTGATGAAAATTGTGTCGGCACGTTTCTGTTTGGAATGTTGCGCAAGCACCATGAGGGGAACCACGAGAAGAATTGCGAGTGAGAAACGCATAAGAAATCGCAGTTTGTACTTCGCAGTGGGCCGTGCTTGCGCTTCGACCGAGTGCCAGCGACTGCCGACTAACGACTGGCGACTGGCTTAACCCGCCAGCGCCAGCAGCGCCAGCAGTATCCGGCGCAACCCCAACTCGCGATTGGCGGGATCGTACCATTCCTGCAGCGTATGCGCGCTACCGCCCATTCCGCCGCCTCCGATGGCGACTGCTTCCCGGCCCTGTGAAAGCGGAATGTTCGCATCGGTGGAAGCCCGCTGCTGCCTCGACTTGATTCCCAGATGTGCGTCAACCGCTTTCATCACCTGCAGGATTCCTGCATCAGGCGCCAGTTCCGCAGCCGGGCGATTGCCAATCAGCTTTAGGTCGTAGCCAATAGCCTGGCGCCTCTCGTCAATGGCGTGCTTGCTATGGCGGTTACCCGACTGCGACTGACGGGTCGCGGCCCGCGCCTGGTCATGGGTGGCCTGTGCCAGGGAGTCATGCAGAGCAATTTCCAGATTCTCCAATTCCTGAGGCGAAGCGGACCGGATGTCCACCTTCATACTCGCGACCTCCGGAATGGAGTTCACGGAAGTGCCGCCGTTGATCACGCCAATGTTGAACGCGGTTTTGGGATCGCTGGGTACGGGCGTGCGAACAAACCGGTCAATGGCGCGCGCCAGCATCACGATCGGATTAGGAACCCCGAAATCAGTCCAGGAGTGGCCGCCGGGACCGCGCACTGTGGCCAGGTACCGCCGCGAACCCAGACCCTCCGTGATGATGCTATCGGTGCCGCCGCCATCCAGCACCAGGGTGTAGGCAATCGCTTCCTGCCAGCGGGCGTCCTGGAAGATATACCGCATGCCCCGCAAATCGCCTTCGCCCTCTTCGCCCACATTAGCGACAAACAAAACCGGTGCGCCGTGCTTGATCTCGAAAGCCTGCAGTACCGTGGCCATGGCCATCATGGCTGCTAATCCAGCCCCGTTGTCGCAAATGCCCGGCCCCAGCAACCGTTTGCCCTCGTGTCCTGATTCCTTGATCCTCACTTCGATCGGCATTCCCGGAGGGAATACGGTGTCCATGTGGGCGGAAAGCATCACCATTTTTGAGCCCGGATGACTGCCGGGACGGATGCCCAGAACATTACCCGCTTCGTCGATGTGCACTTCCTGCAGCCCCATTTCCTGGAAGCGCGCCAGGAACCATTCAGCACGGTGCGACTCGCCAAAAGGAGGCGAGGGAATGCGCGTCAACTCCATCTGGCGGGCACATAGGTTGTCGGCGTTGCCGGCGAACCATGCGAACGCGGTCTGAACGTCGTATGAGCCAGCCAGGTTTGTAACCAATTCCGGCCACGCTCGGTCAGCAACGAGGCGTTGCCGGGCGATCGCCGGATTGTTCTCCCAGGACGTGCGAGCCATGATTAGGTACAGCAAGGTTAGCAGAATTACAGCGCAGGTTGCTCAAGAGTGGCGAAGCGCGATTGACTAATGCGCGGACCGGGCATATGAGGCTAAAGCGCCGGCTTTGCCGCGAGCCGGCTGGCGGTTGCGGACATGGCCATGATCTCGCTCTCGTTCAGCACTCGGTCGCTTGTTTTGGCGCGCTGGTAGATGCGTTCCACTAGGTCGTCATCGGGCGCTATTCCACGGTGCTCGAGCCAATAAATTACGTTCGACTTGCCGCTCATGGGGCCAACTTCCACCGACTGTTCGAGTCCGAAGTAATGGGCGGGCACACCCGAGTAAACCAGGTTCGCCAACTCGGAATCGTTCTTGCGAAACGCCTTTATGATGGCTGCCGCATGTACGCCTGTTGCGGTGCGAAACGCATCGCGGCCAAAAACCGGATAATTATCCGGAATGGGGACGCCGGTGGCCTGCGAAACCTTTTGACAGTATTGGTTAAGCTTGCGCATGTCCTGCCGGTCCCAGGGGGCGACTCCCAGCAGCTTCAGATTCACCAGCATCTGGTCCATTTGTGCGTTGCCGACGCGCTCACCGATACCGATCGCACAGGCGTGGACGCAGTCAGCGCCGGCGGCGATGGCGGCCATCGAGTTCGGCACCGCCATGCCGCGGTCACAATGACCATGCCAATCGACGCGAATCTGTTCGCCGCTGGGCCTGACCACTTCGTCAATTATGAATTTGACCAGCGCAAACACTCCGGGTGGAGTGGCGTGGCCGACAGTATCGGCAATGACCAGGGCGCGCGCACCGTACCGGATGGCGGTGGAATAAAGGCGCTTGACGGTTTCCGGATCGCATCGCGTGGTGTCTTCGGTGACGAACATCACCTCCAAGCCGAGCGAACGCGCATAGGTGACTGCGCCTTCCGTCGTCTTCAGCAGAAAATCATCCGTCCAGCCTTCGGTATAGCGGCGTATGGGGCTGGATCCGATAAACGTGGCCGCCTCAATCGGCAATCCGGTGCTTTGCACGATATCGGCAATGGGACGGATGTCATTCTGATGCGTGCGTGCCGCGCAGTTGCCCTGGATCTTCATGCGGCAGCTTACGATTTCGCGCGCCAAGCCTTCCACTTGCGCCACCGCGCGCGGGCCCGCGCCCGGCAGGCCCAAGTCCAGAGCGTTGATACCCAGATCCTCCATGAGGTGCAGGATCTCGATCTTCTCTGCGATGGAAGGATCACGCACCGAAGGCGATTGCAGGCCGTCGCGCAGCGATTCGTCATTCAGGAGCACCGGCTTGGTTGGGCACAATGACCACGTGCTCGCCTGGTTCCAGTCGTAGATAAGTTCAGAGAAGTTCATTGGAACATTTGTTAGTAGCCGGTACTCGTTCGTCAGTAGTCAGTACCCAGTACTCAGTTGCCGGAGAGGCAGCGATCTTCCTGAGTCCTAAGTGCCGCAAACTTAGTACTGAGTACCAGGTACTGAGTGCTTCTTACTTCGTTTCCTTCGGCGGAAGTGTCAAGCCAAAGTCGGAAATCGGTCCTGCGCCGGCAACATTCACGCGCGGATCCAATTCGTTTGGCAGGTACAGCGTCCGGCAATGCTCACAACGATAGATTTCAGACTGCGGTCCAAAGGCGCTTTGCACATCGCCGCACTTTTTCTCGATCACGTCTGTCCAATAAGACCATCGCTTGAGGTGGCCATTGCAGAGTTTGCCTTTTGCGTCTTTCTCATTGCATGCGCGTTGCAGCGCTTTCTTGATTTTGATTTTATGGTTCGGCAGTTGAGAAACTGACGCCTGCAGATCTGAAGCGGCTGGCTGAAATTCAGTTGTTGCCAAGATGAGACCCTCTTCTCTGGATATTAATCAGGTGGTACAGTAGCGATTTTAACTTACCCAGTAACAACTTGGATTTGGGATTTGGGATTTGAAAAGCCTCGGCGCCACGAGTGCCTCGAAAATCCACAATCCGAAACCCCAATTCCCAAATGGTCCTAAAGCCGGCTTCGCCACAGCGCGGATAAGGCACGCACGCCTGCGCGAATCCTGGTCCCCATCCGGCCTGAAAACCGGAAGTCACTAAAGCTCTCCATTTGCCGGGCAAATTGCGCGCCGTAGCCGTACCACCAGAGTTTGGAGAAATACGGAAAGAGGTCGGAGTCCACGTATTTTACGCGGACCATCTCTTCGAGTCCAAGCCGGCCGTGCGTGCGGCCCAGTCCGCTGGATTTGAAACCACCGTGCGGCGCCTCGGCAATGGCAAAGCCGCTGATGACGTCATTGATCATCACCGTGCCGGTATTCAGGCGCCTCGCCAGCACCTGGCCGCGTTTACGGCTTCGCGTCCAGATGCTGCCGGACAAGCCAAATTCGGAGTCGTTGGCCAGTTTCAGCGCCTCCTCCTCACTGGCAAACTTCATGATCGGAAGCACCGGGCCAAAAGTTTCCTCCCGCATCAATCGCATGGAGTGGTTTACGCCAACCACGACCGTAGGGGCATAGAAATGCGGACCCAGTTCGGCTAGCCGGCGTCCTCCTGCCAATACCTGCGCACCCGCGCGCCGGGCGTCCTCCACCTGCGTCTCGACAATTCTTAATTGACCTTCGTGAATCATCGGACCTATATCTGTATTCGGATCGAGACCATTGCCGACCCGCAACCTCGACGTCTTCTCGGTGCAAGCGGCCACGAAGCGGTCATAAATGTCCTGATGCACGTAGCAACGCTCGACTGAAATGCAAGTCTGGCCTGCATTCATAAAGGCGCCCCACACGGCGGCGCTCGAAGCGATCTCCACGTTGGCGTCGTTGAGAACGATCATCGGATCTTTTCCGCCCAGTTCTACCACCACAGGCAGCAGGCGCGCCGCGGCCGCCTGGGCGACCCGCTTCCCGGTAGACACGCTGCCCGTAAAGATCAGCTTGTCGAGCGGCGCGTCCAGCAAGGCCGAACCGGTGGCGCCGTCGCCCGGCAGAACCTGCACGATACCCGGCGGTACACCCGCTTCATACAGCAATTTCCGTAATTCGCACGCCACGAGGGTGGTGAATTCCGACGGCTTAAGGATCACGGCATTGCCCATCACCAAGGCAGCAATTGTTTCCGTCGCAGGAATTGAGAAAGGATAGTTCCAGGGAGCAATAACTCCGATCACACCGTGGGGCTGCCGCACCAGGCGGCCGGATTTTGCTTTCAAAGCGGGATTGGCATGGGGCACGGGCTCGGGCCGAAGAAACACCGGAGCAGTCTTCATGCAGTAGCGCACCGCGTCCAAAACCACCGCCACCTCAGTTACCAACGCCTCAGCATAGGGCTTCCCGGCCTCGCGCGAAATGAGCGCTGCGACCTCGTGCTTGCGGGCAAGCAGCAGGTCCTGAAAGTTCCGCAAAATCCTTGCTCGATGGCGGACGTCTAGTGCTGCCCATTCTGGTTGTGAAGAACGCGCCCAGATGACCGCCTGGTTCACTTCTGCGTCGCTGGCGCAGTCGAAAGACGCCAAGGTCTCACCGGTTGCCGGATTGCGCGAGATCACCTGTTTTCTGATTGGCACTGCCTCTGTG
>JBEKOS010000326.1:0-5679 GCA_049521535.1 Terriglobales bacterium
CAGTGTGGAGGTTGAAGCAACTCCTACTGCGGTGGAAACCGATGAGGCGACAATTTCCACCGTCACCGATCAGAAGTCGATTGAGGAGTTGCCCGTTCAGGGCCGTAATCTCTTCACGGTTGCCAACCAGACCCCCGGTGTAACAGGTACCGGTCTGATGGGTTCGTCGTCGGCCAACACGGATATCTTTTACGCCACTACGACACCGGCAGTCGTGGCCAACGGTGGACCAAACCATGGAAACACCTATCTACTTGACGGTGTTTCGCTTGATGACTCGCCATCCGGGGGCGACTCGAAACTGGTTCCCAACCCCGATTCCGTTCAGGAAGTGGTTGTATCGACCAGCAACTATTCAGCGGAATTTGGTAAAGCAGCTAGCCTGGTCACGCAAATCACCAGCAAGGCGGGAACCAACAAGATCCACGGCTCCGCCTTTGAGGATTTCCAGGCCAACTACCTGACCGCCCGCACGGAATTCCAAAGCTACAAAGATCCGTTGAACGGATACATCACGCCGTATACGCGCAATGAGTTCGGCGGTTCCGTCGGCGGTCCGCTGCGCAAAGACAAGACCTTCTACTTCGGGAGCGTGGACGTGGTTCGATCGCAGACTACTTCGGCCGGCTTGACGACGGTAGAAGATCCTGCCTTTACGTCATGGATGACCTCGAACCTTCCCAACAATCTCTCCGCAACACTCCTGACCAAGTACAAGGCGACGGTGAACCCGACGCCGGCATCGGTTGCCACGGTCGCCGAAGTAGAAAAGAATCAGGGCGGGGCAACGGGAGATCCAGCGGGACAGGCGGATAACTGCGCGGATGCCGTCAACGATCCAAATGGAATCGGACCGCTGGGAATGCCCTGCAGCATGAACCTGATCGATACATCAGAGGGGACAAGCGTATCGATCCACAATGGCTACCAGTACAACGCGCGCATAGATCAGTCTTTTGCCCAATCGCGTGATCGCATTTACGGCAACATGTACAACACCCATTTGCTGGGTCCCTGGGACAATGGTGTCCGCCAGAGCGAGGATATCAACTTCCCTCAGGACGCCTGGTTTGGCGCACTCAACTACACCCATGTCTTTTCGTCGTCTATCGTGAATGAGGATTCAATCGGCTACACGAGAACCTCAGTCCTCATCCCTTGCAAGGACTGCGACCTGCTTCCAACCGGCGTCAATGGCATCGTTGGTTTTGGCGACGGTTTCTCTCCGGTCGGCTTTGCGCAGAACGACTTCCATTGGAGAGACATGGTTTCGATCGTCCATGGAAAGCACGCACTGAAGACGGGGTTTGAGTGGTTCCACAACCAGGATTACGCCCCATTCACAGTCCCCGACAACCGCCAGCAGAGCTACAGCTTCGACACTATCTTCGACTTTGCGAACTCCCAGCCGGACGAGTACGGGACTGTCTCCTTCGATCCCACGACAGGCGGCGTCGCCAACAATAACCGGTACTTCCGCGACAGTACCTATGGCGCCTACGTTCAGGACGACTGGAAGGTGAAGCCAGGCTTGACGCTCAACCTCGGGCTGCGCTGGGATGCGACCTCAAACCCCTCAGAAGCTCACGGAACTATGTCGACGCTGACGGTTCCTCAGGGCAACTTGACGCTCTTGCAACAGATCGAAGGTATCTCTGTTGGGCTGAATCCAAACTCCTCCGATCGCCATCCCTTCATCGACCACAAGAAGACATACTTTGCTCCCCGGTTCGGTTTTGCCTGGCAGCCGTTCGGGCTCAAGGACTGGTCGGTTCGCGGCGGCGCGGGCGTCTTCTTTGACCGCGGCGGCAACACCAACTGGAGCGACACGGAAACCGGCAACCCGCCCATTGACGCCAACTTCTCTGCCAGCGTTCATACGCCCGGCTCTCCTCAGCCTCCGGCATTTGCGCTCTGCCAGAATACGGTCTTCCCATACAACTGCCCGCTTCCTGCCGGACTGGTCAGCACTCTGCCTCCGCTCAATGCGCGGGGCGGCTTTGGAAACTACAACGGCATTGGCGGACCGGACCCGCACCTGAAGATGGCCTATGCTGAGAACTACTTCTTCGGCGTCCAGCACGCATTCAAGTCCAACTGGATCGCAGAAGCTGATTATGTTCATTCCAACAGCATCCATGAGTATTCCATCACGAATGTCAATCGCATGGATGGCATCAACGACATCGAGTATCTCGGCAATGGAAACTATTCCGAAACGCTGGGTCCGCTGCCGAACCCCTACTTTGCGGGAATCAATTACGCTAACAACCGTGCCGGCTCCGGCTACAACGGCCTGACCGCCTTCGTCAAAAGACAACTGAAGAATGGGTACGAATTTCAGGTGTCGTTTACCGCCCAGAAGACCATCGATTTGATGAGTACGGTGCCAGGGCAACAGAAGGGTGCAGAGTACTCGGTTGTGATCGATGCCTACGACATTGCCGCGCAGCGAGGGTTGTCCAGTCAGGACACGCCAAAGCAGCTCTCCTTCAACGGCTTGTATCTGATTCCAACGCCCGGCGTGACCAACGGCGTGCTGAAAAGGATTGTTGGCGGCTGGCAGATCAGCGCTTTGGGAACCCTGATGAGCGGCTTCCCGGCCACTGTATACACCAGCAATCCTCACGACGACTTCAACAAGGATGGTTTCGACTATGACCTTCCCAACGTGCCCACCTTTGGCAAGACCCTCAAGGGCCTGCATCGTTCCGACTATCTGAAGGGAACGTTCAAGGCCAGCGCCTTCCCGCTCCCTGTCGACGCGAATGGCGTTCCCACTGGACAGGAAGGAACCCTTGGCCGCAACACCTTCCGTGGTCCCGGCTTTGCGCAGGTCGATTCATCTCTCTCGAAAAATGCGAGCATTCCGTGGTTCTCGAGCGAGAAGGCCAACTTGCAGTTCCGCCTGGATCTCTACAACACCTTCAACCGTGTCAACGTGCAGGGCTGGGACACGAACCTGAATGATCCCAACTTCGGCATTGCAGGGGGCACTGCACAAGCGCGCACTCTGCAGTTGAGCACGAATTTCCGCTTTTAGACGATGCGGTCAAGGTCCCTTGTTCAGCCTTGCCCGACTCTCCTGACGAGGGTAGGGCACACCGGATCAGTTTGGTGTGCCTAACCCTCGAATTTTTCGGCTTTCAAGAATTCGGATGGTTCAAGTCCACCCCATTTATAGACGAGCACACCGCGATCGCATGTAACTTGGCGAGTTAGTGTCCGTCATTTCTTGTCCTCCCACTTCGATAAGTAAATGCGGATACGAGCAACGAAGTTCGCTTTTACCCTTGTTTACCAGATTGGCGCAGAGACTATGGAGTCACGCTATGTCTTCCAAGCAGTGTGTTGTCGGAATTGGCGAAATTCTGATGGACGTCTTCGAGAACGGAGAAGCTACCCTGGGTGGCGCGCCGTTCAATGTCGCGTTTCATGTTCATCAGCTGCTAAATGCACTTTCGTTGGGGGAAGCAGTAGTTCTTAGCGCGGTTGGCCGCGACGCATGGGGTCGTACCATTCGCGCACAGGTTGCGGCTGCCGGCATGTCTACCGGCTATCTGGCCAACGTTGAACGTCAACCGACCGGAACTGCACTGGTATTTGAGAGTAAAGGTGGCGCGGGCTTCGAAATCAGGCCGAATGTCGCGTGGGATTTTATCGAGTTCAACGATTCGGCGTGCGAGCTTTCCAAGCGTTGCGACGCAGTCGTTTTCGGCAGCCTTGCGCAACGTGCGGAACCATCCCGGCGCAGCATTAGGCAGTTCGTAGCTAATGTGAAAGGGCACCGGCTGTACGACGTGAATCTGCGCAGCAACACCACCGACGGCGTGGCTGGTTACAACGCCGAAATCATCGCGGAGAGCCTCAAACTCGCGACCCTGGTGAAGATGAATGACTCGGAGCTTGAAGAGGTCTGTCAGCTATTGGGACTTACTTCAGAAGCACGCGACTGCGAAGAGCGGATAAGTCTTTTCATGGACAAGTTGCGCGTAGCTTTTTCTTTGGATGCTGTTGCCATTACGCGCGGCCCCAAAGGAGCGCTCCTAGCCTGCGACGGAAAGTTGCTCAGCCTGCCAGACTCTGAACTGGACCAGGGACTCGTTCATCCAGTTGGCGCGGGTGACTCGTTTGCTGCGGGGCTCCTGTTCGGAATCATGCAGGGATGGGTGCCAGAACACAGCCTGGAACTCGCCAACGTGCTTTCAAACTGGGTGGTGAGACATGCTTCCGCAACTCCGTCATTGCCGGAGGAGATTCGTTTGCAGGTGGTTGAATTGGTGGAACGCGCAGGCGCTTTGACGCAACAGAGGTAGCAGTATCGGAGGCAACAGAAAATGCGACCCAATTCCAACCTGATCAAGGCCACGCTGACTGGCGCCCTCGGCGGCCTGCTTTTTGGCTTCGATACGGTAGTCGTCTCCGGAGCCATCGATGCACTGGTCAAGCTCTACAATCTGAGTCCGCAGGGCAAGGGATGGACGGTTGCCATAGCGCTGATCGGTACTGTTGTGGGATCGTTTGGTGCGGGCGTTGCGGGGCAAAAGCTGGGCGGGCGTGAGACGCTCCGCATTACTGCAGTGCTTTACGTAGTCTCCGCCATCGGCAGTGCCCTGGCCTGGGGCTGGCCTTCCCTGATGGTCTTTCGTTT
This sequence comes from Terriglobales bacterium, assembly GCA_049521535.1. GTDB lineage: Bacteria > Acidobacteriota > Terriglobia > Terriglobales > Acidobacteriaceae > CAZUCM01. The sequence continues at coordinate 4,652 of JBEKOS010000326.1, forward strand.
CCTCGGTGGGCTGGGAATTGGTGCTTCTTCAGTGCTGGGCCCCGTCTACATCACTGAGCTTTCGCCCGCGAAGTGGCGCGGGCGGCTGGTTGGCGCGTTCCAGTTCAATGTCGTCTTCGGCATTTTGGTGGCATATACATCCAATTACCTCATCCGGCTTCTCCATCTCGGTGCGGCAGAGTGGCGCTGGCAGGTGGGAGTTGCGGCAATTCCGGCGATCGGATTTCTTGTGTTGCTGTTTGGAATTCCCCGCAGCCCACGCTGGTCCGCTTCGAAGAATCGCATCGATGAGGCCCTGGCTGTTCTCAAACTCATGGGTGAGCCCGATCCCGATGCTGAACTCGCCGACATACGCTCCGCACTCGAGCAGGAGCACACTTCGGCACATGAGCCCGTGTTTCGCTGGAAGTACCGCTATCCGTTGTTCCTGGCAATCACGATTGGTGCATTCAACCAGTTGGCCGGTATCAACGCCATCTTGTATTACCTGCCGAGCATCTTTGCTTCCGCCGGCTTCAGCCAGATTTCAGGCGACCAGCAGGCAATCGCCATCGGCTTCACCAATCTCATCTTCACCATGGTTGGAATGTCGGTCATCGACAAACTGGGCCGCAAAACGCTGCTGCTTGTTGGCGCGGCGGGCACAGCAGGCTGCCTGGGAGCTGTCTCCTGGTTGTTCAGGACTCACTCCCACTCTGGCGCTCTGGTCTGGATCTTCATCACGTATATAGCATTCTTCGCTCTGTCGCAAGGCGCAGTCATCTGGGTTTATATCGGCGAAGTGTTTCCCAACCATGTTCGCTCCAAGGGTCAGGGTGTTGGCAACGCAAGCCACTGGATCATGAACACCATAATCGCGCTGGAGTTTCCTGTACTCGTGGTAAGCATGGGCCGCAGTGCACCCTTTACCTTCTTTGCGGCGATGACCGCAATTCAGTTCATCGTGGTGCTCTTCTTCTATCCCGAAACCAAAGGTCAGACATTGGAGCAGTTGCAGGGCAGGCTTGTGAAGGGCTGAATATCTGGAC
>JBEKOS010000327.1:0-5649 GCA_049521535.1 Terriglobales bacterium
TGCGAAGGCAACGATGGCAACCGCCTAGCTGCGAAACCGAGATAGAACACCGGCTGGCAGAGATGTCTCACTCCACAAAGACATGAATTGCGAAGTCGCGTTTTTCAACAGCCACAGGCGTTATCACTTGTTTGGTTAAAAAAGGGCGCCGCGGCTCGGGTGGCTGCCTATCACCTGGGTTGGCGAAGGATGGGTAGTTTTTTCGGATAGTGTGATGTCGCAGAAATTTCCGCTAATGACGCGCTACGAAGCTGCTGCAAGCTTCGCGATCAGCTGTTCCAGAGAGGCCCGATCACCCTCGCTCATCTCGTCGAATTGCACTCCCATTCCGACCCCGGGATGAGAGGTGCGGACTTCGGCTGTAAAGCGGATTGAGACGGACTCGACGTTCAGCAATGAAGTAAGTCTGGTTCCCACCGGATACGTCTCCATCAACTCGATGTAGCAACCGCTCAAGCTGATATCCGTCACTGCCGCGGAAGTATTACCAGAGGCCTTTGGCTGGCGTATGGAGATCGAACCTCTGCAAGGGTAGCGTGGCGCAGCCCGCCGCTCGCCAAATCGGTATCTCTCGCCGATTTGGGTGAAATCAATGCCCCAAAAGTTTTGCACGACATCCAGGGGCCGTATCTCGATCTTGTCGGCTTCCGCTGTGCCTGCCAGCCCGGCCCAGATGACGGAAAAACGACCTTTGCGGCCCTCGTATTCCACTCCGATGGTCTCGCCGACGGGTACCTGATGTTCGATGCCAATGAGTGAGGCGCGCTGTGGACCGGCATCGACCGCCTGCGCAGTTTGTATGAATGGCTTGCCGGAAGCCGTCATGCCCCAAACTCGCACTTGCATATGGACCTCAATGCGAAGCATCTGGCCGTTGCCCACGGAGCTCAACCCAAATGACACGATCTGACCTCCTGGAGCAATTCCATAGTCCCCTATATCTTAATTAACACCGCCGAGCTTGGGATGTTTCCCAAACGCCAAGCGTTTGCCCATCAACCCGGCTCCTTCGCGGAGCAGCCGCCGCGAATTCGGTTCTGGAATTCGCCAACCTGACAACGTGCCGGAGCTGGCCAAACAATTTCGCTGCCAGCCAATGGCTTTTGTTATATGCCGCACGTTTTGACGCGGCAAGCCAAAAGCTATGTTCTATCAATGAGATGTCCCAAGTTGACCAAGCGTACCAAATTGGGTTTTGCCCTACGATTAGGGTAGCTGCAAACCCCGCCAACGCTCTCCGCTCTCTGAGGCAATGGCCCAGCCAGTTTGAACTTTTCCAGGTTCTCATCCCGCGTAGCGGGCAGAAGATGACAACCCAAGGCATAAGTCCTGGGGGTTAAGGTTTGGCCTGAAGCAACAGCCCCGGAAGGGTGTAAAAATGGCTGCTCATCTAACCTTTCGTCGCCTGAAGCGTCTTAGGCTCATAGATGCAGAAAGGCTCTGCTGCCATGTAATCGCCGGTTGCCGCATAAGCCCGTGCCCGACAACCCATGCACACCGTACGGAATTCGCAACAACCGCACTTTCCCGTCAGCTTACTGTTGTCGCGCAGGGTTTCAAATACCTGTGACTTTGTCCAGACGTCGGCAAACGACTGTTTGCGCAGATCTCCCGCCACCGCCGGAAGGTAACCACAGGGATAAACCTCGCCTTCGTGGGAGATGAAGCAGACGCCTGTTCCTGCCAGGCACCCCTTAGTCACTGCATTCAGGCCATCCGGGTGCTTGCCACCACCAGGGTGACCTCCGGGATGGCCGCCGGCGCGCGCCCCCGGCTTCAGGTTGATGCCGGTCGAACCCGGCATGGTCATTTCCGTGGCGCCGATCTCAACGGCAGCAGCCTTGGCCGGTGCGGCCCCGTATCCCTCGGCTCTGCGTTCGGCGGCGCGCCGCTGGCGGACCACGCGGAAGTAATGCGGAGCGCAGGTAGCCTTCAGCTCAATATCGCCAATCTGCTCCTGATCGTAAAACCAGTTGAGAATGTCCTCGTATTCCTGCGGAGGCACCATCTGCGCCTCGGCAATGTCTACGCCGCAGCCCACCGGAACCAACAGGAAAGTGTGCAAGGCATCGGCCCCGAGGTTCCGAACCATATCAAGCACGGCGGGCAATTGTTTGGCGTTGTGCCGCGCGATCGTCATGTTGATCTGCACCGCCATGCCGATCTCTTTGAGATTGCGAAAACCGTAAATCGCAGCGTCAAAGGCGCCCGGGATGCCGCGGAATGTGTCATGCGTCTCCGCATTTACGCCATCCAGGCTGATCGAGACGCGCTTCACCCCTGAATCCGCTATCTTGCGCGCGATTTCTTTCGTTACCAGCGTCCCGTTGGTTGCCAGTGCCACGCGTAATCCGCGCTCCGTGGCAAAACTTGCGAGCTGAAAAATATCTGTGCGATACAGCGGCTCGCCGCCGCTCAGCACCAGGATCGGATTCGCAAACTCGGAAATCTGGGTGATGATGTCAAGCGCCTTGGGAGTGGAGAGATCGGCAGGCGAAGTCAGTTCCGTAGCGGTCGCGCGACAGTGAATGCAGCGAAGATTGCATCCCTTTGTCACCTCCCAGAACACCAGCCTCGGTTTGTTTTCCTGCGTTGCGCCCGACTGAGTCATACCTTCTCCTTCAACCGCTTTCGGCCCTATATGGGCCCCCGGCCAGCCCCGCTCACTGGGGCGATTACTCGACTGCAAGCTCAAGATAAATTGACCGTTACCCGACGAGCCGTGACTACCATCACCAGCAATTGTGACCTTTGTCACTTAGACAAAAATCACGGGCCAAACCGAGTCGCGGCGCTTCCATGAAGGGTGCCCCGAACAGAAATTTCACCCCGAGCGAAACGGTGCATCCGAACAGAAGTGTCATCCTGAGCGCCGGGGTCCCCGTCAAGCCCGCAGTCGGCTTGTTGGGGTGGAGCAGCGAAGGATCTGCTTTTCGCGCACCCGAAAACAAAAGCATATTCCTGCTGAGTGCGCCGCGTTCCGCCCTGGCCAACGTGGGGTAGTTTCTGGAATTTTTCGGCGGGTGCTCCATTCGCCGTGTGCCGTTATCGGACGGCCGCCTGCCGCCGGGTGCGCGCCATCCGGCATGCCAAGGCAAAGGCATTGCGCAGTGAACCGGGGTTAGCGCAGCCCTTGCCCACGATATCGAAGGCGGTGCCGTGAGCGGTTGTGGCGATTGGAACCGGCAGGCCGCCAAGCACGGTGACGCCACGCGAGAAACCCATCAGCTTCATCGCAATCTGTCCCTGGTCGTGGTACATCGTGACGATTGCGTCGTACTCTTTGCGTTCTCCGCTCACCTTCAGGAAGATCGTATCGGCCGGAAATGGGCCTGCCACGCGCATCCCCTGCTGCTGCAGACGCTTCACCGCCGGAGCTATGATGTCCAGCTCTTCGCGGCCGCAGCTTCCATTGTCCCCATTATGCGGATTGAGTCCGCAGACTGCGATTCGCGGCTCCACCAAGCCCGCTTGCCGCAAAGCGCGGTCGGTCAATTCGGCAATCTCGACGATCGCTTCCTGCGTCAGCCGTGAGGACACGTCCCGGATCGCCACATGGGAGGTGACACGGGAGGTCCAGAGATCGTCCAGCACATTAAACTCACAGAATGGACCAGTGTGGCCGAGTTGCTCGGCGAACCAAGGCAACTCTCCGTTGGATTTCATTCCGCCCAGGTGAAGCGAAGTTTTGTTGAGCGGTGCATAGGCGATTCCATCCACCTTGCCTGCCCGCGCCAAAGCAATCGCAACCTTCAGCGTCTCCAGACAATAACGTCCCCCGGCTTCGCTCGCCTGCCCGAGCGCAAAGGCGCCCGAAACATTTCCGCGGAAATCATAGAGAGCGACGGCGGCGGCGGACTCGATGAAAGTTTCGGGCGATGAGATAACGCTATACGGAAACTGGACGCCGGCATAGCGCATGCCCTGTTCCGCCTCGCCTCGGTCGCCAATCAAAAGGATCTTGGCCTGCTGACGCACAGCGTCATCTGCCAGCAACCTGGCAACGATCTCGGGGCCAATTCCGGCGGGATCGCCGAGGACCATAGCAATACGGAGCTTGGTTGTCATCTTATGAACTCCCTTTTCATCATAATCTCTCTCCGGATTTCCAGACATCCGTCCACACCTCGGTACTGGGCCAAAAGCGTGTTTACGGCCGGGTGCGCCAGGTTCCGCCCCTCTGTTGGGATAACGTGGGGCAATTTCTTGAACCGCGCAATCACGGAATGTGGCGGGATCCCGGATTTAGACGCCAAATTCCCCCAGCCTTGTGAAGCCCTGCCCGTTCAAAGTACTATGAATAAAACCAACGCCAGCTAGACCGAATTCGCGGAAGGTGCGTCCGGTAAAGTAGCCGGGCTTTCAGCCCGGCGATTATCGTGCCGGATACATTGACTCTGAATCTGCCCTAGTACTTGACAATGGCGGCGAAAGACTCGGGATTGAGGCTGGCGCCCCCCACCAGAGCGCCGTCGATTTCGCTCTCAGTCATCAGCGCCTGGGCATTGTCCGGTTTGACGCTGCCGCCATAGAGAATGCGCAGGCCGGCGGCAAACTCCTTGCCGAAAATCAGAGCGGCTTCCTGCCGAATGACCGCGTGTGCGTCGGCAGCCATTTGCGGAGTTGCCGTTTTTCCCGTACCAATGGCCCACACCGGTTCGTAGGCAATGTTCAGCTTGCTGGCCTTACGGGCGGAGATGCCGCTGAAGGCGCGCGAGCATTGTCGCCGCAGAACATCTTCGGTCAGCTTGGCTTCGCGTTCTTCCAGTACTTCGCCGACGCAAAGAATCGTAGCCAGGCCCGCTTCCAGAGCGCTCTCCAGGCGGCGGTTTACGGTGTCGTCGGTCTCGCCGAAATATTGCCGGCGTTCGGAATGGCCGACGATCACAAACTCACAGCCGGCCCCGGCCAGCATGCCCGGTGAGACCTCGCCGGTAAAAGCGCCTTCCTTTTCCCAGTAGACGTTTTGCGCGCCGACCTTGATTTGGCTGCCGCGAGTCTGCTCGAGCACTGCGGCAATGTTGACAAAAGACGGGCAAATGACGATTTCGTCGCGATCGTGTTGCTTGACCAGCGGCAGAAAGGCGTCGATGAAAGCGCGCGATTCCTGAACCGTTTTGTACATCTTCCAATTGGCGGCGATGATTTTCTTTCGTTTCATTCCTTAGTTCCAGTTACCCCTGTGATGTGGTCGAAACGCCAGTTTGCCTGGCGGCGTTGAGCGACAGCGCGCGCCGCGTCGAGAAATACCTCAAGCGTCGCGTTGTCGAAGAGTATAAAGCGGACCTGGCGAGTGTTGCGCGCCTCGACGAGCGCATCCAGCACGGACTCGATTGCAGTCAGAGCAGCCTGCGCCACCGGATAGCCATAAACACCGGTGGAAATCGCGGGAAACGCCACGCTGTGCAGTCGCAGCCGGTCAGCCAGCCGCAGGGAATTGCGATAGGCGTTGGCGAGCAGCCCCGGTTCGCCGTGCAGCCCTCCACGCCAGACGGGCCCAACCGTGTGAATGACAAATGCGGCTGCCAGGCGTCCTCCGGTCGTCGAGACGGCTTCACCCGGCGGCAGGTGGCCGTGTTCGGCGACGATTCTCTTGCACTCCTCAAGAATAGCCGGGCCGCCGGCGCGATGAATGGCGCCATCGACGCC
>JBEKOS010000328.1:0-5647 GCA_049521535.1 Terriglobales bacterium
GCAATATGAACCTACAAAGGTCGGCAGAGATCACGACGCAATGCCTTGAGATCGCTGCAGATCACCAAATCCCGTTCCACTTGCAAACCAGTCCCTGAACCTTCCCGGAACCATCAGTACCGACAAAATGGGAAAACTAATTTTTTCACAGCTTCCTGCCGGCAAGTTTCCGATGATTTCGTTCTTTGAGAAGCGGAAATGTGCGAACCGCCCCGATTATTCCTCGCAAAATGTCTCCGAGCCCCGCAGGGGCGACACGAGAGGGTCCACGGGAATCGTTCAGAATAGTTCAGCCTGCGGTCGAAGATTTGGCTCGCTAGGGACCGAGAGCGAACGCTCGAACCTCACCCTGCTTGCCTCCAGGTACTCCCGAACACTTTCCATCGCAACCCACCGTCGCTTAAGGCCTTCTGCAACTACACCTGTCGTGTTCGATCCGGCAAAGGGATCCAGTACCAGATCGCCCTCCTCGGTTAGCATCTTCACGAAGAACTCAGGCAGCGCGGCCGGAAACCGAGCCGGGTGCATTCTTAGACCAAGCTCCTTGGTGCGTCTAGCATAATCGTCATTCGCCGCGTTGTTGCCAAACTTCAGCATTGCTTCCGGAATCGGCAGCTCCACACTCTCGTCAAACTCACTCTCAACCACATTTGGCGGAATCGCTCCACCCGCTCCGACCTTGTCAAACGAGTCCCGAATGACGTGGCCCGAAGGGCGCACTGTTGGCCGGACTCCTCTGCGGCTTAACCGGATCATGTCGGGGCTATATTCCTTCAGTACGCGAAGGTTGCTCGCCTTCGGCCATGGTGTTTTGGAAAACCACCAAACATACTCCACGGAATCCTTGACGCGAATTCGGCGAACGGTTACCCATTCGGCTGGCATCGGCATCTTCGCAGGGTTGTACCAGAAACACTCCTGCGCCAGATGGAACCCCACCACTTCTACCAGAGCAATCAGAAGATGAAAGTGGTAGAGAGATCGCGTTGGCTTTCCTTCGTTGTAGCTCCCGCCGATATTAAGCACGAAACTGCCGTCGTCACGTAAGACACGTAGGATTTGCGTGGCGAATGGAATGAACCACCTCACGTAATCGCGTTTCTGCGCGTTTCCATATTCCTTCTTGAAGTGGAGGGCGTAAGGTGGCGACGTGAATACGAGATTCACGCTTCCCGACGGGACATCTGCGAGCAAACGCTTTGAATCGCCGAGAAAGGCAGTACCGTAGGCAGTTTGATAAAAAGGCTCCTGGGCAATTGCAACAACAGGGGCGATCGGGGTCGCGTCAACAGGCATGTTCGCTTCCAGACACCAGTGAATGATATAACGCCACAGTCGGCGAATATAATTGTGTGCGAATTGAATTTACAGTAATTACTTTACAATGTCAAGCCATTTCCGCGATCCAAATGATTGGATTTCGCAGGCCGAAGCCGCCCGTATCAGGGGCGTATCCCGCCAGGCAATTGCCATTCTGGTTAAGAGGGGACGACTGCCTGTGCTGAAGATCGGCGGCAAGCTGCTGGTCGGGCGCCGCCAGGTGGAAGAATTCACGCCGGGGCCGGCGGGCAGGCATGCCAAATGAGCAAACGAACCACCGAGATTTACAAGCTGATCGACCGGTGCACTGACGAGGAGAAGCGGCTTCTTCTCGCCTACTTGAGGCGGCACATCCCGGTTCATCCGCTCGAAGAAAAGTGGGGCACCACAGCGGAAGCAATACTCACCGCCATCGCGCGCTCGTCTGATCTGACCCAGCGAGGGATCCGCGGCATTCTTGCTGAGGCGACGTTCGAGGAGGCCATTCTCCCTCCTATGGAATCGTCCGGCTGGAAGGCGATTGCCATCACCGGCGACCAGGCATACGACTTCCTGCTTGAGAGGGCGGGCGCACGGGTGCGCATCCAGGTTAAGCTCCAGCGAAAACAGGCTGGCCTCCCAAAAGAATACGCCGCCCGCTCCCGCGCCGCGTTGCATTGTCCTACCGGGAAAGTTTTTGTGGTCGAGGTGCAAAAGACGAGGAGCGGAGAGAAGGCCGGCCAGAAGACCCGCCCCTATCGTTTTGGCGACTTCGACATCCTTGCCGTCAATCTCCAACCATCGAGCGGGGACTGGAAGCGGTTCTTCTACACGCCGGGTAGCTGGCTGCTTCCCAGGCCAGGCCAGCCCGAGCTAATCCAAATATTTCAGCCGGTCCCCGAATGCCCGGACGACTGGTGGACTGACAACTTGGGCCAATGTATTGATTGGTTCCTGGCGGGCCAGAACAGGCGTCTATATTCCTAACCGCAATCGCAACTGCACGACTGAAAAAGCGCACCTTGACCAACCTCTACAACCAGCGCCCGCAGTGGCTCCAGCACGCCCACCGCATCCTCGACGATGCCGTCCTCACCGCCTACGGCTGGCCCACCGATCTCACAAACGACGAAATCCTCCAACGCCTCTTGGCCCTAAACCACGAACGCGCAAAAGCCGAGAAACCGATCCCGGCCTAGAACACAGTTTGATACCGTCTAATTGATTGACAGCCATGAACGCTGAGCCAAGTAAACTACGCCGGAGAATGCGATACGTGGTCGCTTACGCTTATGCGTCGGTGATGTTCCCGATCGCGGATCTTTGCAAGTGGGTTACAGGTAGCGATGAGGCGTTTAGCGAGTTTCTATTTTTTCTGGCTTACGGAAGGAAATGACTCCGGAAGCGGGAGACGCTGAAGTCGTTGGAGAAAAGCGGTGCCTTGCGGGACTGGCCCTTGCTGGACCGGGTGCTGCTGTACGGGCAAGAGTTGGAATCGCCTGAAGTGCTACATGACTGGAAAGAAAAAATTCGAGCGCACCAGGAACGCTGCGGCCGAAAAGGCGAGTAGAAATCTCGTGCGATCATCCAAGTTGGCAATCCCCGTCAGCCTCATCTGCGTGAGGAGAAATGCGTGACGGTCCGCAAGTTTCCGGTGTTTTCGTTTTTTGAGAAGCGGAAACGTGCGAACCGCCCTCCATTATTGGTATCGGCTGCGGGCATTCTCGGGCTGGAGGCGAATGAATGGCTGAAGAAAAGCAGTTACCAGCGCTTGGTCACCAGTTCGGCCGAAGCGCAAAGGGGGCCATTAGGCGTGATTGCGCTCGCCGCGGCGGGCGCTCCACCCTGGGTAAAATCGCAAATTATTTCCGAGTCCCGTAGCGTAGGGACGACACGGAAACCACGGTGCACGCGGGAACCTATTCAACCGTTGGCGCACTGCCTCAAGGCGTAATATTCAGCCTCCGCAACGTGCGCTCTCGCGCTTCCTCCGAGATATGGTCCGCGAGATATTGCAGCACGACATAGAGATACTCGTCAAAGACCGGAGTTATATCCACTCCCGTATGTCGAAAAATCTTCCTTATAGTCGTCCTCTTGAAGGGGACCGCCCTCGATTCTATGACCATGGTTTCGAAATGTTCAGGGTTGCGCCGGTTGGCGCCAACTTTCGAGTGTTTGAAATACCGATGCTCAAAGATGAAGTATCCCGGCTTGCTCCCCGGTCTTTTTGCCTCATCTGAATCATCCGAGCAGAAATCCCAGAGCCGCGACTCGTCCGTCACCAGCGCCTCGGGATGCCGAAGCAGTATCAGAAGGACAGCTCTGAGCTTGGCATGAAATAGCACTCTCTCTCGAGGGGCAATCGAGATATGGGTTTTCTTGTCGCCGACTCCGATCGTCTTGTTGTGGGTGCCGCGCTGCGGGAAGTGACGCTTTGAAGACGCCGACTTCTTGGCATCCTCGGTGGAAGGGACTATAGGACCTTTTTCCTCATGCATTGCCTCTTAGCGGTAGTGGGACCGCGGCCCATAGGTGAATTTTAGCTGCTAGGAAATTATCGCATAGGCTCGGGGCTCGCAAGACTCGCCGGCCCTGCGAGGCGTGACCGCCAAGGCCGTCTGGGCCGGTGGCCCACGTTCTCCGCGCCCGTCGGGGTCCCCACCGCGCCGATCGTGGGCATTCTGGGGTGTCCGCCCGGCGAACACGGGAACCAAATTATCGGCGCCTCTCTTGAAGTGCCGGAGGCACGAAAGGCAATAGCCCAGGGTGGAGCGCGCGTGTTTGGTTTAAGCGCGGGAACCCTGGGTGTGCTCGCAAAATATCTCCGAGCCCCGTAGGGGCGGCACGAAAACCTCAACACAATTGGGAACCTATTCGACTCTTAGTCGAACGGCAGTGTCGATCTTGATATGAATCTCAGCCAGTTCCGCAAGAATGGATTTCAAAAGGTCGCGCAGCGGTCACCCTGCGCGTGTGTCTGGTTTAAGCGCACGAGAATCTCGGGCTCAATCGCAAAGTCGTGGTAGCCTTTAAGCTTGTAGAAATTCGCTCCATCCGCCAAAATATGGGCTGCAGAGGCTCCCATCATGCCGTTAAGCACAGACTGTTATCTTGGCCGACGAAGGATATCCGTTGACGCCGCCTTGGCACTTGACGCCAATGAACGCTGCAGGCTGACCTGTGTTGTATGCGGTCGGGGAGTAAGGCCTCATCGGAAGAGTAGCAGTGGCCGCCAGGCGGCCCACTTTGAACACATTGTTGCTGACGGTGGCCGCAATCCACGCTGCTCCCGAAGCGATCCGCCAAGGGATTAGTTGGCGAGCAACACGTCCTCCGCAAGGAATCGGGCCTCAACGAAGGTGTCAACACCGATTGGCCGCGTGGCACACGTTCGCCGCGTCCTGTGCGGCCAACGTGGGAAGCCTATTAGCGGCAGCCCCACGCCAAAGTCCCGTAGGGACGGAAGAATTTAGCCCAGGGTGGAGCGCGCGTGCTTTGGTTCAAGCGCGCAGGAACCCTGGGTACGCCCGCAAAATATCCCCGAGTCCCATAGGGACGGCACGAAGGGCCAGCGGATCCACGGTCATTGCCACACGCGCCCCGCCCGCCGCATTTTCGGCCGTGACAACAGGCGGTGGTCAACCGACCTGTACACGACCGTTAGAATGCAAAATGTACCTCGAGTTTGCGACGTGCTTGGCCCGGCGGCTTCATGGGGCTTTCAGGCCGGCAGCCATATGCCCCAATGGCAACGGCTAGCACGCAAGAAGTCGTGCTCCTCGGGGAACCTGAGGCGGATGCGAACGACCGAGTACATTTCAGGGGACATCGGTATACAATTCTTCAACCGTCGTAAAATTATTCATGCCTAGGTAAAGAGTTCATGTGTTGGTGAAGTTTCATCATTGCCATAATATTTCTTGCTTCAATGTCCAGTCCTGTGCTATCGTTTTTGCATGAATGACGACTTTAGGCCCTCCAAAAAATACGCTCCCCTAACCGACGAGCGACTCTCAGTAATTGCGGGCGCACTTCGGAACGTACGAAACAACACTCTGCTTCTCTACGATCCATTTGCGGGGGATGGTGAATGGTCACACGGTTGCCGGGTCTACGAGCGCTCTTGCTTTGCCGTTCGCGAGCTCGCCAAAACGAATTCTTGGCTGACTATCGTCACCGAGGCTGAAAGACTTCGCTTCACTTTTGCCATTGAGGGCATACCCGCTCGGTTCTACCGGGGCTCTCCGGACGATCCTCCAGGCAATTACCTCGTCTCGACGTTCGGCGAACTACACCAGCAACAACTTGTCCTTATCGAAGGATTTCGCCCACTGGACAAGATTCT
>JBEKOS010000329.1:0-10095 GCA_049521535.1 Terriglobales bacterium
AGCCCACGGATGCGATCTCGGAACCCGCCTTTTTCTTCAATGAAACGCGTTTTATTGCTTACGCCAAAACTGAATGGCCACGACGGGGTTTCCCTGGTTTCCCGACAAGCGGTCAAAGCGATGTCCGCGCGCGGCTGGCGAGTCGAGGTCGCAAGCCTCAGCGATGAGGTCTCGACAGACAACAACGTCGAGAGGTGCAGAACTGTCGAGTCAGCACGCAACAGCAAGTTCCGATTTGCGTCAATCCTTCTGAAGCGTGCCTTGGACCTGGGCCCGCCGGAGGAACGCCCGCTGGTGTTTGTAATGCACCTGCACCTCGGTCCGGCGGCACTACCTTTGATCTGGCGTGACACTCGACTCGCGGTATTTCTGCATGGCACGGAGGTTTGGAAACCATTGCGGCGCTGGGAACGGACCGCCCTGCGCGCAGCTTCCACTGTGATGGCGAATTCCTCGTACACGGTCGACCGGTTCAAGCAAGCCAACCCGGAATTCCGCTATTTAAGGGTTAATGTCTGTCCACTTGGGATCGACCCCATAGCGGCATACGAAATACCAGATCACGCCAAACCTGATGATCGACCAACGATCAGCGGCCGGTCACGAATTTTGCCGCCCTTCGCTCTGATGGTTTCGCGCATGGTAGCCGAGGACCGGTACAAGGGGCATGATCGTCTGCTTGAGATCTGGCAAAAGCGGACCAAGGATGACCCCACGCTGAAGCTTGTGATCGTAGGAGACGGATCGGACCGGACCCGGTTGGAAAGAAAATCCCGAAATTCAGGACTTGAAGGGCGGGTCATATTTACCGGCCTGATTTCGGATGGGGAACTTTCTGGCCTGTACCGTGACTGTGAGTTCTTTGTGCTGCCAAGTACTGGAGAGGGTTTTGGACTGGTCTACCTTGAAGCCATGCGGGCGCGAAAGGCGTGCATCGCAGCTCCGGGCGCTGCTGCCGAGATTATTGAACACGGCGTCACAGGTTTGCTGGTGAACCCTGATTTACCGCAGGAAGTGTACGACGCCGTGCGGTCGTTGGCCTCAAGTCCGCAAGTGTGCCGGGAAATGGGCTTGGCAGGCTACCGCAGGCTTCTTGAGAGATTCACCTCTGATTGTTTTGCCAATTCCCTGCTTGCTGCCCTGGACACATCGGAATGTGCGAAGCCATGACTATCGATGTAGCGAAGCAAATGCGCCGAATGGAGAAACAAAGTCGCACGGGCGTACATACTTGCGTCGGCCACTTAGCACCCGGCAATCTCCTTTGGAGGAGACTCTGATGTGTGGCATAGCCGGCGTTAGTTGGCGCGGCACCCGCGATTCAGGGATCCTGCAATCTGCCATTGACAGCATGGTCAGGTCGATGCACCATCGTGGACCCGACGATCAGGGCTCGGAACTGCTCCCTTCGTCCCCGGATAATAAGGGACAGGCGACGGTAGTTCTGGGCAATACGCGCCTGGCGATCCTGGACCTAACCAGTGCCGGCCACCAGCCGATGCGCGATCCGGAAACAGGAAACTGGATCGTACTGAACGGAGAAATATATAACCACCGGGACATCCGCCGCGAACTCGCTGAAAACACCTGGCGCTCGTCGGGCGACACGGAAACTGTGCTTCGTGCTTATGCCCGCTGGGGACCTGCTTGCGTTGAGCGTCTGCGGGGAATGTTCGCGATGGCCATTTATGATGCAACGCGCCGAACACTCTGGTGCAGTCGCGACCGTTTGGGTATAAAGCCCTTTTACTTTGCGAAAGGCGCAGCCGGTTTTGCCTTTGCCTCCGAAGTGCGGGCTCTGCTGGCTTCGGGCCTCCTGCAAAACGAACTTGACCCGGCCGGCGTAGCGACGTACATGCGTTTTGGCTCGGTAATTGAACCTTTCACGCTGGTGCGCGGGATAAGGTCTCTCTCAGCCGGACACTGGCTTGAAGTTAAAGATGGATCGGTCGAAAAGGAGTGCCGGTACTGGGCTCTGGACAGCCCCACGCCTCCCGCTTCGCGTTCCTTCGCAGGAGATGCAGCGGAGGAGACGTCAAGCGAGATGCACCTGTCCGCACGAACTCGTGAGCTTTTGGAACAATCAATTCGCGAACACATGTTGTCCGATGGTCCAGTAGCCTGTTTTCTGAGCGGTGGCATCGACTCCTCTATTGTGACCGCGATGGCGGCATCGGCGTCGCCGCTACCACTTCGCACCTTCACGGTGGCCTTTCCCGGCACCAGCATGGACGAGTCTGATTTTGCGTGTGAGATTGCCCATCGCTTCAAAACCGAGCATGTTGTGGTGCGCCTATCAGACCAGGAAGTCGCCCGCCAGGTTCCCTTGGCAGTCGCCGCAATGGACCTGCCGAGCATGGATGGTGTAAACACCTACATGGTTTCGGGGGCCGTACGCGCCAATGGAATCAAGGTAGTGCTGTCTGGACTGGGCGGTGACGAACTTTTTGGCGGATACCGCAGCTTTCGACTCTTGCCTTTTGCGCTGAAGTGGTCGGGCGTGCTCGGAAATATCCCCAAGTTCATGGAGGGCTTGGTGCCAGGCGGTGCACGCGGCCGAGAGATGATGCGGCCCGGAGTTGCGCTCCGTGACCGCTATAGCAGCCTGCGATCTCTATGGCCTTCTGCCGAACTTGCACGCATGGGATTCCCGGAGGTCATTGGCGCCTCTGCTTCTGAATGCGAGACCCATCTTTTTCTTGAACCAGACACGTCCTTACCTCCACTGACGCGCGTGAGCCTGCTTGAGATTTCCGGCTACATGCGCAGCGTGTTGTTGCGCGACAGCGACGTGATGAGCATGGCGCACTCCATCGAGTTACGCGTGCCGTTCCTCGATCATCGAATGGTTGAACATTGCTTGCGCCACCACCTTGCGGGCGCGGGGCGTAAGACGGCCCTGCTGCACGCCGCTCCTGATCTGTTGCCGCGGCGGCATACTATGCGAGCCAAGCAGGGTTTCGAGTTACCCATTAAGGAATGGCTCGCCGGCAATTCAGCCATCCAGCGATTCGCTGAGGACGGATTGGCTGCGCTTGACAGGGCGGCAGTGCTCGCCACTTCTACGCAGGAGTACAAGCGCGCCTTCGAAGCAACCCGACTGCGGTGGCCGCGCTTATGGCAATTGGTAGTTCTCGGTCAGTGGTTGAGGAATAGTGGCACCTCGTAATTCATCCGGACATTTGGCTCTTCAAGTATCCAATTGCCGATTACAAATTACAATTTAAGGAACGATGATCATACTAGGCATTAATGCATATCATGGTGACGTGTCCGCCGTCCTTGTTCGGGACGGCGTGTTGGTCGCCGCCGTTGAAGAAGAGCGCTTCCGCAGGATAAAGCACTGGGCCGGCTGTCCTCGTGACAGCATCTTTTCGTGTCTGGAAATGGCGGGGGCCAGGCCGTCGGAGATCGATTATTTTGCCGTTTCGCGCAATCCGCGTGCGAACCTTCTGCGCAAAGGCTGGTTTGCCGCATTCGGCGGTCCGAAGCTGTCTCTTGTCAAGGATCGTGCCAAGAATTCAAGCTTAGTACGCGATTTGCCGGCTCGCATTGCAGCCACCCTGAGACTCGACGCCGAGGCGGTGCGCAAACGAATGCATTGGGTCGAACACCACCCGGCACATCTGGCCAGCAGCTTCTTCCTGTCTCCGTTTGACCAGGCAGCGGTTTGCGCCATCGATGGATTTGGAGATTTTGTGAGCACTTCGATGGCAACCGGCCAGGGGTCAACTCTAAAGTTGCTCGACAAAGTGTACTTCCCCCATTCGCTGGGCATGCTGTACCTTGCGATTACCCAGTACCTGGGCTTCATGAAGTATGGAGACGAATTCAAGGTGATGGGGTTGGCGCCCTACGGCAAGCCGGAGTATGCCGACGCCATTCGCCGCTTGGTCCGCCTGGTGCCCGGCGGACGGTTCGAACTGGACTTATCCTATTTTCGCCATTGGAATGGCGATGTGCCAATGACCTGGAACGACGGTGAGCCGCTTGTCGGACCTGTATATTCGTCAAAGCTTGAACAGTTGTTAGGCCCTGCCCGCAAGCCCTCCGAGCCCGTCGAACCCCGGCATGAGGCGATTGCGGCTTCTCTCCAGGCAGTTTACGAGGAGGCTGCATTCCACGTTTTGAACCGCCTGCACGAGCGAACTCACTTGGACAATCTTTGCCTGGCGGGAGGATGCGCGATGAACAGCGTAGCCAATGGAAAGGTCCGCGAACGTACGCCCTTTCGCAAGGTCTATATTCAGCCGGCTGCGGGTGATAATGGCACCGCGCTGGGAGCTGCATATTTTGTCTGGAACCAGGTACTGGGTAAGCCCAGAGACTTCCAGATGCAGCACGGGTACTGGGGGCCGGAATTCGATGATGCGGCGTTCGAACAGGCATTGGAGGAACGCCAAAGTGACGCTGCGCTTCAGAGCTGCCGAGCCCAGGTGATCAAAGACGAAGGCGACCTCTGCCGCTGGACGGCTGAACGCATCGCGGCCGGTGAAGTGGTTGGCTGGTTTCAGGCAGACCCGCGCCGGGAGGACATGCGCGAAATCATCAATACGAAGATCAAGTTTCGCGAGAAGTTTCGTCCATTCGCTCCGTCGATTATGGAAGAAGCCGTAAATGAGTACTTTGTGGGCGCCTGTCCTGATCCTTTCATGATTCAGGTGTACCCAGTGCAACCTGCCAAGCGCAACGTGATTCCTGCAGTCACGCACGTGGACGGTTCCGGGCGACTTCAGACGGTCAGCCAGCGCTCCAATCCACGGTACTGGCGGCTGATTAAGTCGTTTGAGCAGATTACAGGCGTACCGGTGGTCCTGAACACTTCCTTTAACGAAAACGAACCCATTGTTCTGAAACCGGCCGAAGCGCTGGACTGTTTCCTGCGCACGCGCATGGACCACATTGTGCTCGGCAATCACACCGTTTCCAAGGCGAATTTGTAAGTGGTGATTTGTAAGTTTTGATTCTGAAACGGCACCATGCCGGCGGTTTTTCAAACACAAATTACCATTATCAAAGTGCCAATTACCCATGCGTGCCCTGATTCTCAATCAGCCGTTTTATCCCGATGTAGTGGCTACCGGGCAATATGCCGCGGACCTGGCGGTTGCGCTAGCCGCCGCAGACCACCAAGTAACGGTATTGTGTAGTGCCCGCGGCTATGACGATCCCAGTTGCCGATTCCCGGCCCACGAAGACTGGCAGGGCGTGAAAATCGTGCGCGTGGCTGGTACCGCGTTCGGCAAGTCGACGCGAGTTCGACGGGCCGTCGACTTCGCGACCTTTATCCTCTCTTGCGCCCTGAGATTGTTGCGGATGGGGCGCTTCGATGTCATTGTGGTCCTGACAACACCTCCGCTTATATCGGCATTGGCAGCAGCTTGGAAGTCGTTGCGCGGCGGGCGCCTTATTTACTGGACCATGGATTTGAATCCTGACGAAGCCATTGCCGCCGGCTGGCTAAGAGCGGATTCCCTCACGACTCGGGCACTGCGCGCAGTCCAGAAATTCAGCCTTCAGCGCTCCGATGGCATTCTGGCGCTAGATGTCTTCATGCGTGACCGCCTGATCGCCGCCGGCGCATCCTCTCCCTCGATTGCGGTGATTCCTCCCTGGGTACAGGATGACTGCGTTCGCTACGATGCGGCGGAACGCGTGACTTTCCGAAAACGCCACGACCTGGAGGGCAAGTTCGTTGTGATGTATTCGGGCAACCACAGCCCCTGCCATCCGTTGGACACGCTACTACAGGCCGCACACCTTCTCAAATCATCCCGGCAGATTGTCTTTGTATTTGTAGGTGGGGGCAGCGAGTATCGCAAGATTGAGGCACAAATCAAAGACCACCCCTGCGACAACATCGTATGCCTGCCCTACCAAGCGCGCGAGGAACTCGCCGCTTCCCTTTCGGCCGCCGATATGCACGTGGTGGTCATGGGTGACCCTTTCGTGGGCATCGTGCACCCTTCCAAAATCTATAACATTCTGGCGATCGGAACACCGGTTCTGTATGTCGGTCCGGCACGAAGTCATGTTACTGACCTGTTTCAGCATTTGCACCCGGCACCGCATCTTTACAGCGCGCGGCACGGCGATGCCGGCGCCGTGGTGAAACACGTAATAGCAGCGAAAAGCTGCGCAGCCGACCCGGTCCCGTGCTGCGATCCGGCAATCGCAAAACCGTTGCTCCTGGCTCGTGCCATGGAAATCGTCCTCGGCGAATGCAGTTCTGAGACGCCAGGCAAAGTCATCTTGGGACCCAATCCGAAGTGAGATCGTGAGAACCCGTGAAGCATTCAGGCAAGATTTTTCTGCTAATCCTCTGCGTGACCCTGTTCGGTGCATTGGTTGAGTGGTCCGGAAGCCTTCTGGTAGTTAACGACCCGCAGCCAGTCGATGTCATCGTTGTCTTGAGCGGGGATCACAACGATGTCCGCTACTGGCATGGAATGGAACTGCTGCGCAAGGGCTATGCCCGGCACATGATTGTGGATGCTGACGTCACGCTCAGCTACGGTCGTACCTCAGCGGAGCGTGCCGCCGAGTTTATCGCCAGCACGGGTGGAAGCCTGTCCCCGCAAATCAGCGTTTGCAAAGTCACCGAAAATTCCACCGCGGCAGAAGCTGCCAACGTCGCTGGCTGCATGGCGCAGCTTATACCCGCGCCGCGCACTGGCATGATTGTTTCGCACGATTACCACACGAGGCGGGCGCTTTCGATATTTTGTCGTCGTTCGCCCCAGTACCGTTGGTCAGCCGGTGCAACCCGGGACGACGACGAATTTGGCCATCCTTGGTGGCGAAGGAGGGAATGGGCCAAAACCAATCTAACTGAGTGGCAGAAACTTCTTTGGTGGGAAATCTTCGAGCGGTGGAGAGTATGAACGAGAAAGAAGTCAGAAGTTAGAAGTGAGAAACCACCCAGTTATGACTCCTGACGCCTAACCCCCGTCTTCTGCCTCACGCTGATTTCCAAATCTGAGAATTGCTCTGGCCGCGCGACAGATCAACCGAAACACCCGAATCGGGACATATAGGGGAAAGAGCAGTTCAGGTAACCTGACCATGCTCCACTCGCTCGGCCCCGGTTTGAACACCAGCCTTCTTGCCATTCGCAAGCGATCCTGCAGACGCTCCCGAAGCCGGAAAAAGATTGCAAAATACCCGGTCGTCCGGGGCGGGAATAACGCTCCGGCGTTGAGCCCGTTTGACAGCAGCAGATTTGACATTGCGCTTACCTTCGGATCGCCCAACCCCTGCAGCGCTTCGGCGGGGACAGATATTCCAGAAATTGCTGCTGCTGCGTTTATGGCAACCGACACGATTCGCCAGATGCCATACCGTCGAGACTCGCGGGCTACTTTCTCCCAATTCAACGACATTGCACTGATCAACGCGGCGATATCCACAAGCCAGGACAGCCGTTCGAACATATGCTTGGCAGCATGCACTGCAAGCGCTAACAAAAGATCGTCCGGCGCCAGGATGCGGATGGGGCGTCCGGAAACCGTCAGAGTCTTCGCCCGGTACAGCATTGTCTCCAGATCAAAGTCGACGGCATAGAATCGCTGGGCCATGGCCCACTGCAGTTCTACTAGTATCCGTGTGGAGCTTCGCAGCGTAAACTCGTAGCCGTATCGCAAATAGGCGCGCTCCTCGGCTGGACGGAACGTGTCATCGCGCTTCCACCCGGCCTCATCGAGCACACGGATAGCTCGCAAGGCATGGCTCGGCGGCACCAACACGTCGACATCTTCGTAAGCGCGCAATGCCGGATCTCCGTAGAGTAAGGTAGCCAGTGCGGGACCTTTGTGGGCCACCGCCGGAACGTTGTTCGTTTCAAGCACATCAAGGGCGCGAAACAGCTCTGCCGTCAACACCAGGTTGCGACGAGTACTAAGCCGCAACATTTCATTTGTGGATTGCGTTCCGAAGAATTGACGTCCTAACTTCTGCTGCAGGTTCCTGGCCATCAGAGGTCCCAAGCCATGCGACTGGGCTAACAAGCATGCCGCTGTGCCATCCACTTTATCGAGCAACGCTTTTGCTCTTTCGCCCGCAGCCTCGCTGAAACCCATGCATGCACAGGACAAGACAAATTCCGCAACACCCGGCATTTTGCAGAATTTGGGCAAGGACCCTTCAGCTTGGAGATTTTCCACCACCGGTTGCACAGTGAAATCCTAATTCGTAAGTACCTTAATTGCTTTTTGTTTGACAAGGTGTTACCTTTAAGCTGCTCTTAGTGGTTCTCCCACCTTCTGTTTTTCCTCCTAGATCCAGACCGAGTAAATCGCGCAATTGCTACATTCCTTGTGCAATATAAGGTATTTGTTAGCATGGGGACACAATATATTGCGGTTGGATGTTGACTGACGCCCGAAACGTGAGTAGAGTCCCTCTATGGGAAGACCGCGGGCGCGGGAGGAGTGAGACGTGCTCAAGCTGAAGAAGTTACAGATTCTCGGATTTAAGTCTTTTTGCGACCGTACCGAACTTCGCTTTCATGGCGATGGCGTGGCTGCTATTGTCGGCCCGAACGGGTGTGGAAAATCGAATATTGCCGACGCCATTTGCTGGGTTCTGGGCGAGCAATCGGCGAAATCGCTGCGCGGTACAAGAATGGAAGACGTAATTTTTGCCGGTACACCGGCGCGCAAGGCGACGGGGATGGCCGAGGTCTCATTGACATTGGTGGATCCTGAACTTTTCGAGGGCGCCGTTGGCACAGAACCGGAAATTGAAATTTCCGAGGAATTACCCGAGGAAGATTGGGACGAGGCGGCGCTCCGCGCCGCTGCAGATGACGACACCGACCAATATATGGCGGCGCTGCAGCCTGGGATCGTCGCTGATGACCAGTCGCGAGCCGCCAGCAAAGCAACGGGCCATCAGCAGGTAGTCGAGAGCCCGGAACCAAACACAGATGGACAGGAGCAAGGAACTGAGGGCCTTCACACGCACGTAGTTCTGAAAATCCGGCGCCGAAAATTCAAACCAATGCCGCTCAAAAAGGGCGAAATTATCGTTACGCGCCG
Source organism: Terriglobales bacterium (assembly GCA_049521535.1). Lineage (GTDB taxonomy): Bacteria > Acidobacteriota > Terriglobia > Terriglobales > Acidobacteriaceae > CAZUCM01. Next base: position 9,039 of record JBEKOS010000329.1, read on the forward strand.
GTTGTTTCGCTCGGGGGACAGCGAGTACCTGCTCAATCACAAGCTCTGCCGATTGCGCGATATCCAGGACATATTCATGGGCACAGGCCTGGGACCGGAATCGTACGCAATCATCGAGCAGGGCCGCATCGGGCAGATTCTCTCCAGCAAACCCACCGACCGGCGCGCCATTATCGAAGAGGCCGCCGGTATCACAAAGTACAAGACGCGAAAGCGCCTGGCAGAAGCCCGCCTGGAAGATGCCCGACAGAACTTGAACCGCGTGAACGATATTTTCGAGGAAGTCACTCGCCAGATGAATTCGCTCAAGCGTCAGGCGGCCAAGGCCTCTCGCTACGTACGGTTGCGCGACGAGATGAAAGCCAAGTTGCGACTGGTCCTTTCCAGCCGTTTCGCTCAACTGCAAAGCGAAGCGGGCACTGCGCAATCCGAGCTTCAGCGGACGGATGAGCAGGTAAAGTCGCTGAACACTGGCGTTCAACAGATGGATGCTGAGCACAGTGAACGAATTCAGCGCGGCTACTCCCTTGATGCAGCTTTGCGCCAATGCCAGGAGTCGAAGGCCGCCATCGCGCGCGAGATTGACCGGGCAATTTCGCGGAAACGGCAGAACGAGGAACGTTGCGCTGAATTGGCTGAGCGGACGACCACAGCCGAACGCGAACTCGCGGAAACTTCGGTCAAATTGGAAGCCTTGCTTGCCGAGAGAGCAGTAAACCGCGCCGTGCTGGATTCAGCCGACTCCGAGGCTGCGGGCATACAGGAGGAGCTATCGGCGCGCCAGCAGGATGCGTCTTCCGCCGCGGTCGCGCTTAGCGCCCTTGAGAAGCAGCAGGAGATGCGAAGGGTTTCGATTCTTGAGGCCGCCAACGCCGCCGCGGGAGTGCGCAACCGCATCACGCAGGCGGAAGAGAACATGGCGGCACTGACACGCGAGTCGCAACGCCTCCAAAGCGAGATTTCCGCCGCGCACCTGCAATTGGAGAGCTTCGGAGGTGAGCGAGGCCAACTAGTGCTTGAGTTTGAATCCGCAGCTCAGCGGGTGGAGGCTTTGGCA
>JBEKOS010000330.1:0-10674 GCA_049521535.1 Terriglobales bacterium
CGTAGTTCACCTGCGCGCCCGCCTGCTGTCCATACTGGCCAGAATACGCATTGGTGACCACGCTGGCTTCCGCAATGCTGTTCTTTCCGAGCATCAGGTTGGTGGGGCCGGAGTTATTCAGGTTGAGGAACGGGTCCATTGCGTTGTTGCCGTCAACAGTGAACACGTTCGAAGTGGCCGGCAAACCGTTGGCGTTGAAGTTGCCGTACCCGCCGCCTGTGTTCATGACCACGCCCGGCGCGGTCTGCGCTATATAGGTCAGGTCGTTGCCGCCATTGGGGAGATTTTCGATTTGCGCCGCCGAGAAACTGGTGGACATTTCCGCCGCTTCGGTGTTGACCAAAGGCGCCTCGGCAGTCACCGTTACCTCAGTCTTGGCGCCTGCAGCCCCTAGTTTGAGGTCCACGTCAATAGCCTGACCAACTACCACGGAAACCCTGGTCTCAGCTTTGCTGAAGCTTCTGGCTTCTGCGGATAGGGTGAAACTCCCCGGTTGCAGGAGGGCAAAGCGGTAGCCGCCCGATGAATTGGTTGTGGCGGTATGGGATTCGCCCGTGGCTGCGCTCTTGATCGTGACCGTGGCGCCGGGGATAACCGCACCGCTGGAGTCGGTGACAACGCCCGTGACGTCGCCCGTAGTCCCGCTCTGTCCAAACAGTTGCGTAGCAGAAGCGGCAAATAGCAACATCGCCAGTACAGCTAAAATCCCTTTCTGAGCCGTAGTCATTGATCTTCTCCTCCTGACGGATTCCCCGAACGTTACACAGATGAAATGAGGAGGATACAGAAGAGTTGGCAGAAGCGCAACAGAAATCACGACGTGGTATCGGGCTGCCTTTTGGGCCGATGGGAACGCGCTTCAGGGGTTTCTGGCGGCAATCACGCGCGGGATACCCCGCAGGTCATTGATGGAACGGACGTCATGCCAATCGTTGAGAAGGGCTCGCACTGCTGCTTCCTGGGTATAGCCGATTTCCATGACCAGCCAGCCGCCGGGTTGAAGATGACTGCGGGCTTGCGGAATCAGCCGGGCAATCGTGTCCAGGCCCTCAGGCCCGGCAAAGACTGCCCCATGGGGCTCGAATTTCCTGACCTCGAGTTGCACCTTGTCCGCCTCACCCTCGCCTACATAAGGCGGATTGGAAACCACGAAGTCAAAAGCGGCATTGGGTAGATCGGCGAGCAGATCGCATTGCTGGAAATGAACTCGTTCTTCCAACTGCATCCGAACCGCATTGATCCTGGCCACATCCAGGGCCGCACCCGAGATGTCGGTTGCCCAGACCCGCGCGCCGGGCAGCTCTTTGGCCAGCGCCAGCGCGATGCATCCTGATCCGGTGCCGACGTCCACCAGACTTGGTTGGCGAGACGAGAATTCTTCTGTCCCGCGAACCAATTCCAGCACAGTTTCCACCACGTGCTCAGTCTCTGGGCGAGGAATCAAGACCGCCGGGTTGACGATCAAATCCAGGCCCCAGAATTCCTGGTGTCCGGTGATGTATTGTGCGGGAACACCGCGCGAGCGCTCGCCAAGGGCCTCATCAAAGCGCTCGCATTCGTCCTTCGTGAGTTCGCGTTCGGGGTGGCCGTACAGATAGGCGCGGTCGCACGAAAGCGTGAACATCAGCAGCACCTCGGCATTCATGCGAGCTGAGCCCACGTCATTTTCTTCCAGGCGGCGGACTGCTGCTTCGAGTGCTGGCTTAAGACGCATGGCCGAAACCTAACCGCGGACTAGAATAGACTCTGAAATCTGACTGAATCGGTCTAAACCGCGGTTAAGCCTCGTCGCTCTTCAACCGCTCCGCCTGGTAATGGGTGATGAGCGCCTCGATAAAGGGCTGAAGCTTGCCGTCCATGACTTCGCCCAACTGGTGCAAGCTGAGGCCGATACGATGGTCGGTGACGCGGTTCTGCGGAAAGTTATAGGTGCGAATCTTTTCGCTGCGGTCGCCGCTGCCGACCATGGCCCGGCGTTCCTTGGCCAGCGCCTGCTGCTGCTTCTGCAATTCCATTTCGTACAGGCGGGCACGCAGCACGCGCATGCCTTTCTCGCGGTTCTTGATCTGTGACTTCTCGTCCTGGCAGCTAACCACGGTATTGGTTGGCAGGTGAGTGATACGCACTGCCGAATAAGTAGTATTTACCGATTGGCCGCCGGGCCCCGACGAACAGAATGTATCAATGCGAATGTCCTTGGGATCGATCTTCACGTCCACGTCTTCTGCTTCGGGGAGCACAGCAACGGTGACCGCCGAAGTATGTACACGGCCTTGCTGTTCGGTTTCAGGCACGCGCTGCACCCGGTGGACGCCGCTCTCATATTTCAGCCGCGAATAAGCCCCTTTACCCTCGACGATGGCGATGACTTCTTTTAGTCCGTGAACCCCCGACTCCGACGTGGATAGCACTTCCACGCGCCAGCGCTGTGTTTCCGCATAGCGGTTGTACATGCGGAAAATCTCAGCGGCAAACAGAGTGGCCTCATCGCCGCCGGTGCCGGCGCGGATCTCGAGCACCACGTTTTTGTCATCGTTCGGGTCCTTGGGCAGTAGCAGTACCTTTAACTCTTCTTCGGTAGCAGTCAGTCGCTCACTGAGCTTTGCCAATTCCTCTCTGGCGTAAGCGAGCATTTCCGGATCGGTTTCATCGGCCAGGAGTGCCTTGCTTTCCAGAATTCCTTGCCTCAGATCTTTGAATTCGCGGTATTTCTCGACCACGGACACCAGTTCGCTATGGGCCTTCGCGATCTTCTGGTATTTGGAAGAATCACTGGTCACATCGGGCGAAGCCAGAGCGTGAGTCAGTTCTTCGTACTTGGATTCGATTTGGTCGAGGCGTTCAAACATTCATGAATACCAAAAACTAACCGCGGATTAGCGCGGATTCAAGCGGATTGCCGCGGATCTAACAGAGGGCCAAGACGCTTCAAATCTGTTTGAATCCGTCTAAATCCGCAGTTAGATTCTAACGTCTTGAGAGTGCGACAGCCTATGCGATGACCAACTCGCCGCCGTGCACTCTTTCCAAGTCCATGGCGTGATTCAGGGCAGCGATGGCACACTCGACCTGATCATCGGCAGGAGGCTGGGTGGTAATCCGCTGAAGCCAGAGGCCCGGTTGGGTCAGCGCACGGAAGAGCCAGGCGGCAGGGCCCTGTGATCTGCCAGTCCGCAATGCCTTTGTCCTGGCCTTCGCGGCAAAGCGAATAATCTCGTACGAAACCCCGGCAATCACAGGCAGCAACGCAATGCGAACGGCGAAGCGCGCCCCGAACGTTGTTACTGGCACCAAGGTGTAGACGGCAATCGAGATAATCATCACCGTCATCAGGAAGCTGGTGCCGCAGCGCGGATGGAACGTCGAGTACTTCTGGGTGTTTTCGATGCTGAGGTCTTCGCCGGATTCGAAGGAGAACACCGTTTTATGCTCAGCGCCGTGATACTGATAAATTCGCCGGAATTCGCTCCACAACGACGTGACCCAAATGAAGAGCAGGAACAGTAGCATGCGAATTACGCCGTCCACCAGGTTAAACGCGACTTGCGAACCGAATACCGGCATTACCCGTTTGATCTCCGTAGCGGCAAGCAACGGCAGAAACTTATACATGAAAATGAAAAAACCAAGAGAGAAAAGAATGTTTACGGTCGCAACCCAGCCGCTGATCTCAATTTTCTTTTCTGGTTCGCGATCTGCCTGGATCTCATTCAACGCCACGTTTGCCGAGAAGCGCAGGGCACGAAAACCGAGCATCATGGCATGGCCGAGAGTCACCACGCCACGGATCACCGGCCAGCCCATCCACGTATGTCCTTCCGAAAGTCTTTCCAGCGGCTCCGAATGCGATGCCATGGCGCCATCAGGCTTGCGCACGGCGATCCCCCAGGCATGAGGGGAGCGCATCATTACGCCTTCGAGCACCGCCTGTCCGCCGATCAGTGTTTCTTCGCCGCTCTCCAATGCCGGCAACAATTGGAGCGCAGCCAAAAATCGCAAATATGTCCGTAGGTGCATGGGGTTGCAATTTGTTAGATGGCAGTGCCAGTCTTCAGGTTACAGCAACTTGGCGAGGCCTGCTCGAAGAAGACAACCGCATTCGCGGAAACCGCTCCCATTACGCTGCAACTTCCCATACTCCTTCGAAATCGGCGAAATAAGCACGGACGTCTAGTCCCGCAATGTTCTCGGAGAGGATCTGTGCCGCGCGAAGGACTTCACGGTGGTGGTGTTCCGCCTCAGCCGCTGCGTCTCCCTTAAATGCCGCCAGCCCGCCATACGCGCCACAATCGGAATGAACCATCAGGATCACGCGATCGGTTCCATGCAAACGCATGGACTTGCGCACCTGCTCGAACGCGAATTGGCGCTCGACTTCCGAATCCGGTGAAACCAGGGACTTTGCCCCGCCCGCAATCTTGATTATGTCTGGAGCCGCAATATCGTTCTTCCGGAGAAACTCGCGAAGCACCAGGTCGAACCGGTGGTCGAAGCAGGAAAAGACGGCGGCATCACAACGATAGTTTCCTTTCACCGAATCAAAATAGAAAATCCGATTCATAAGCGCCGATTATTGCCATAATACTTCAACGGGCGGGAAACTTCGTTGTTCTTCAGCTACTCCCGGACTGCGATGGGGAAGACTTGCCGCTCAGACTGGTCCCGCACATGAGCGGTTACAGCGAGGTTCCATGGGCCAGTCATGGTGAATTTCGAGGTTGTCTCGTAATTGCCACTTCCCGTGTTGGTGAAAATCACCTGGTTGGCGCCCATTTCCATAAGCGGCATCTCCAAAGCAGCGGTGATCTGAGCCCCGGAAATCGGCTTTCCGTTCCGATCTTGAAGAGTCAGGCGCATCACCACCGGTTTTTCAGAAATTGGCGGGTCAGGCGCAGTGATTAGCGACATTCTCCAAGTCGGAGAGGAATTCGCGCGACTCGACGATTGCCTTTGACATGCGAGCGAGGCAAGCAGGACAAGCGCAATTGTCATGAAAGGGAGTTTCTGCATCGAATTTGCCGATCGCATTTGAACTACTGTCGGGGCAAGCAGACTTAAATCCTTACACGCCGGCCGCCCACCGCAGGCGAAGCTGTTTGCCAAAATGTTCCCGAATATTCCTGACTTGGCCGGCTGCAAACTGACGACTGACTGTTGATGACTGCGTCTAATGCACATGGCGTTCGCTGACAGGGATCACGCATCCGTGAGTGATTTCGCAGGCTGCGTGTTCGAACTGAATCGTCGTGTGATGGATATGGAATTTTTCACGCAGCCGGTCCCGTACTTCCTGCAGGATACACTCGCTGGCCGAGGGCGGTATGTCCTCAATGGCGATATGGCAGGAAAGCGCATGGGTGTCCGAGCCGATACTCCATACGTGCAAGTCGTGTACCCCATTGACGCCGGCCACATCTTCGATAGCGAACTGAATGTGTTGCATCTCCATTCCCGCGGGCGTCCCTTCCAGGAGAATGTTCAGGCTTTCGCGGATGATGCCGAACGACGACCACAAGATAAATGCTCCAATGCCAAACGACAACGCCGAATCTATCCACTCCTGGCCCGTGACCATAATGGCCCAGCCACCGAAAATGACCGCTGCGGTAGAGAGCGTGTCGCCCAGTTCCCACCCCTGCAGCGGCTACGCCCATCATCAATCCGGGGCGGACATGTGTGGGATGATACAAGCGGCTGGTTGCCTCATAGAATACGTAGAAGGAAAAGCCGACCAGAGTCACGGAATTGATAAACGCCGCCAGGACGCCGGCGCGGTCGTATCCATAAGTTTTGGTTGATGAGGGGCGCCGCGACTGCAGATACACTGCCACTGAGGACAGCACCAAGGCAAGGAAATCGGAACCGTTGTGGCCGGCTTCCGAAAGCAGGGCAAGGCTATGAGCGCGCAGCCCGGTGACAACCAACAGGGCGATGTAGGCCAGCGTCACCAGCAGCGAGAAGCGCAGGACACGGGTCATCCTGCTCGCCGAATAGGAACGTACGTGGGCATGCGTGTGGCCCATAACAAAATTCTACCGCAGCCATTCCACGAAGACTCGCGGTGCGGTGCGCCAGACGCAATTACGCAAGCGGCGGCGCACAAGAGCAGAATCGACAACGCGATTGGTGGCTCGTCGGAAGTCGTGCCGAAACTCGCATGAGGTTGCAGGCTCCTGCCCCGTCGCGAGAGGCTCGGAGCAGTCAAGCACCGCTCGCCGTGGTGCATAATAGATCTTTAAGGAGGCATCATCATGAAAAGCAATTTGCGGATTCTGTTCTGCGTATTAATTGGCGGGGCGCTGGCATTCGGCCAGATGGGACAACCCGGCGGGACTGGCGGCATGCAGCGGCCCGGAGGACAACTCGGAAAGAACATGCCCGGAGACGATCCGAACGCGCCACCCCCGGTTCCCAAGGTGGACGATGCTACGTTGGATCGACAAGTGCACGAGCAACTGACCAAGCATCCTGAACTCGCTGGCGTAAGTGCCACGGTGAAAGATGGAGTGGTTCAACTCACGGGAACTGTTGCCAAAAAGGAAGACAAGAAAGAAGCCCGCAAAGTGGTCAATTCCGTAAAGGGTGTGCTCGATGTCAAAGACAAGCTGACCATCAGTTCAGGCGCGCCAGCGACCGCCCCCGCTGGGAACCCGCCCGCCTCAAAACCAATGTAGCTGCGGATCTTTTTCGCTGGGCACTTAACGTAGAGTCGCCGAGTATGCAGCAATAGAAGGATGCTTTCCATCCTGCCACCTTGACTGCAAACCCCGCGATTCTGCGTTGAACAGAGTCGTTATTTCCCGGTAAGGATTTCGTATTGCGGCTTCGTCAGTGGTACTACTGAGAGCCGCCCTTGCTTGATCAGCGGCGAGTCAGCGAAGGCCGGGTGTGCCTTTATCTCCGCCAGAGTCAATGGCCGCTTTACCGTGCCGCCAACCTTGATGTAAATCAAAGGCGTTTTTGGATCGGTAATATCGACCTTCCCTACCGTAGCGGTGCCGGCCGCGCGTCGTTCATCCCCGGTGTGATAAATGACCAGTCGGTCCCCTTTTGCCATTTCGCGCAGGTGTTTTACGGCAGCGGCATTGGTGATGCCGTCCCACACGGTCTTCTTGTCGTGTTGCAGGTCGGCAAAGGAATATACGTCCGGTTCGGTCTTCAGCAGGAAGTACATGAGAAAAGATTAACCGCGGATTAGGACAGATTCAAACGGAAAAAGCAGAAATGTCATCCTGACACTGAGCGGAGCGGAAGGGTCTATGCATTTTGCATGCAGCAGAAGAGTACATAGATTCTTCGCTTCGCTCAGGATGACAAAAGACGCTGCTACAGATTAATCACGCTAACGAACCATCGGCCTGCCCGGATTCGGGACATAGCTGCTCAGTACCTTCATATAGTTGCCGCGCTCGAACGCCGACGGATTGCGCACAGACTTGGCGCTCATTGACCCCTGCATCTGCGTGATTGATTCATATTCGTGTTGTTCGAGCCAGTCGTGCAAATCGGCGATCAAGGGTCGGAGGTAGCTGATGCCATGCTCCAGCAGTGCGGAGGTCGTCATGGCAACTCTGGCCCCGGCCATCATGCACTTCACCACGTCTTCCGCCGTGTGTACTCCGCCCGTGACTGCCATGTCCGCCTTGATCTTGCCATAGAGCAGGGCCACCCATGTAAGGCGAAGTCGCAATTCATTGGAGCGGCTGAGTTGCAGCGTGGGGACCACCTCGAGATTCTCCAGATCGAAATCGGGCTGGTAGAAGCGATTGAACATTACCAAGCCGTCGGCCCCGGACATGTCCAGATGCCGCGCGAAATTCGCGAACGCGCTGAAAAACGGTCCCAGTTTCACCGACAGGGGAATGCGAACCTTTGAATTCATGGTCACGACCAGTTCCGTATACATTTCCTCGATCTGGCCTGCGGTCACCCAAGGATCCGGCGGCACATGATAAATATTCAGTTCCAGCGCATCCGCCCCGGCCTCTTCCATCAAACGCGCATGGCCCACCCATCCCCCGCTGCTGAGCCCGTTGAGGCTGGCGATCACAGGAATGGAAACCGCAGCTTTCGCCTGGCGAATGTGCTCCAGGTAGCCTTCGGCCCCAATGTTGTAAGTGGAGAGATCGGGAAAGAACTTGACGGCCTCCGCGGAAACGTCGTCGCCCGCCGCCAGCGCGCGATCCAGAGAAAGCGCCTCAATCTCGATTTGCTCCTCGAAAAGCGAGTGCAGCACGACTGCCGACGCGCCATCGTCTTCCATCTGACGGAGGTTCCCGATCTCGCGGCAGAGCGGTGAAGCGGAGACCACCACCGGGTTTTTCAGCTTGAGTCCGAGGTAGCTGGTGCTGAGATCAATCATGGGAAGCCCCCTTTGCCAAAGCGGCGGCCGGAGTAGTATCGGGCGCGGCGGCCGCCATCCTTTCATACAATCTCCAGCGCTGGCGAACATCTTCCTGCGCTTCCTGCAGCAGCACCTTCGCCTCGGCGGGATGTGCCTGTACGAGCATGGTGTAACGGGTTTCGTTGTAGATGTACTTCTCTAATGGAATGCTCGGAGCCCGGCTATCGAGCTGAAAGGGATTCCTGCCCTCGTTTGCCAGATCGGGATTGTAGCGAAACAGCGGCCAGTGTCCGGATTGGACGGCCAGCTTTTGCTGATCGAGTCCATGGACCAGATCATATCCGTGGGCAATGCAATGGCTGTAAGCAATGATCAGCGAGGGCCCGTTGAAAGCTTCGGCCTCCAGGAATGCCTTCAGCGTGTGCATGTCTCCGGCGCCAAAAGCCACGCGGGCGACGTACACGTTTTCGTAGTTCACGGCCATCATGGCCAGGTCTTTCTTCGGCCTCGGCTTGCCGCCGGCGGCGAACTTCGCTACGGCGCCGCGCGGCGTCGATTTCGACATCTGTCCGCCAGTGTTGGAATAGACCTCCGAATCAAGTACCAGTACATTGACGTTGCGGCCGCTGGCAAGCACATGATCGAGCCCGCCATAGCCGATGTCGTAGGCCCAGCCGTCGCCGCCAACGATCCAGACACTGCGATTTACCAGCGTGTCTGCCAGAGAAAGCAGATCTCTGGCCGCCGGTGAATGGTCACCCGCCAATTTGTCACGGAGCGCCGCCACCCGCTCGCGTTGAGCCTGAATGCCCGCTTCCGTGGATTGGTCGCCATGGAGCAGGTCAGCGACGAGCTGGTCGCCCAACTGAGCGGAGAACCTCGGCAATTGCTCGCGCACATATTCCATCTGCTTGTCGAGCGCGACGCGGATTCCCAGACCGAACTCGGCATTGTCTTCGAACAACGAGTTTGACCATGCAATGCCCCGGCCTTCCCGGTTGAAGGTGTAAGGCGTGGCCGGCAAATTGCCGCCATAGATTGAAGAGCAGCCGGTTGCATTCGCCACTACCGCGCGGTCGCCGAACAGTTGCGACATGAGTTTGATGTACGGAGTCTCTCCGCATCCCGAGCATGCTCCGCTGAATTCGAACAGCGGCTGCAGCAATTGAATGTCCTTTACCTGGCCCAGGCTGAGCCGCGTGCGATCGGTCTCGGGAATCCCAAGAAAGAAGTCCCAGTTCTTCACTTCGCGTTCGCGCAGGGGCGGTTGCGGGACCATGTTAATAGCTTTGTGCTTCACTTCGGACTTGCTCTTGGCAGGGCACACTTCGACGCAGATGCCGCATCCGGTGCAGTCTTCCGGCGCCACCTGCAACGTGTACTTGAGCTCGCCCATTTCCTTCCAGCGCGCCGGAACCGACTTGAAGAAGTCCGGGGCGCCCTCTAGCCTGGCTTCGTCATACACCTTGGCGCGGATAACGGCATGAGGACAAACCATCACGCACTTACCGCACTGGATGCAAAGCTGCTCATCCCATTCCGGAATTTCCAACGCGATATTCCGCTTCTCCCATGCAGCGGTGCCGCTGGGAAAAGTTCCGTCCACGGGCATTGCACTGACGGGAAGGTTGTCGCCATCGCCCTGGATGATGGGGCCCAGCACGTTCCGCACGAACTCCGGCGCCTCCGGCGCCACAGGTGGACGCACGTCGAAGAGGCCATTGACCAGGGCCGGCACCTTTACTTCGAACAGGTTATCCAGGGTGGCGTCGACGGCCGCGAAGTTCTTCTGCACCACGGCCTCGCCACGCTTGCCATAGGTTTTTGCGATCGCTTTCTTAATGGCGGCGATGGCCTCCTCGCGCGGCAGAACGCCGCTGATGGCGAAGAAGCAGGTCTGCATTATGGTGTTGATGCGCCCGCCCATGCCAGTCTCACGGGCCACCTTTACGGCATCGATTACGTGGAATTTCAGCGACTTGCTTATGACCTGCTGTTGTACGGTGCGCGGCAGGTGATCCCAAACCTCATCCGCAGCGAACGGGCTGTTCAATAAAAAAGTGGAGCCCGGTTCCGCGGACTTGAGGACGTCAATGCGTTCCAGAAAACTGAATTGATGGCAGGCGGTGAAATTGGCGCGCGTAATCAGATAACTCGAACGAATCGGCTTCGGACCGAAGCGCAGGTGCGAAGTGGTCATCGAGCCGGACTTCTTCGAGTCGTAAACGAAATATCCCTGCGCGTAGTTTTCCGTGTCTTCGCCAATGATCTTGATTGAATTCTTGTTGGCGCCCACGGTGCCATCGGCGCCCAGGCCGTAGAACATGCAG
>JBEKOS010000331.1:0-5615 GCA_049521535.1 Terriglobales bacterium
AGGAGCCTCCAGTGGCGAACTTTCAAAGCATTCCTAATGAATGCAAGCAGGTTTGCGGCAGGATACGGTTCGTTCACAAGGTACGTGACCCTGTCTCCGCAAAATTGAGGAGTGAACCTTCCCAGCCCGCTCCCTTCGCGTTTACACGGACTTTCCGAAGTCTCATACTTCACGTCAGTTGCTTTGGGTGCAACCAGCAAAGCGTCCGGGACAAGCGGCTTCGATGGCTTGGTTTGGGCCAGACAAGCGATTGTGCCCAGGATAAGAAAAAACGGCGCTAACACTGGCTTCATTACTCTTCCTTCTGGACCACGCGCCTATTCTAATCTCAAGGTCTTCCCTGCTTTGATCGATGCCTCGGCGTCTCGCAGCCGTACAGCACGACCCGCCCACTGGTAAAATGCGGTGCAGCCGTGCACTTCGAGATTATTGGTTCGATTTCTGACATTGCCGCAATTGTAAACGGCGCAGGAATACGTGACCGGCGACGCCTACGGCGCTTCCACGGCCCGGGGCGCTGGCGCAAGATGAAAGGAATACCACAGTCAGGTATGCTGATGGCAGAGTGTGCCTCGTGGAACTTCACTGGTAAGAAGCCCATGGGATCGGAAGGAAAGAATTCAAGGTGAAAAGGATTCTTGGTCAGTTATGACCCGTACGGCGCATCCTCGGTTCCTGGTCTGCATCGACAATGACGGAAACCCGGCCAGCCTGGAGGTGGGCACGGTGTATCGCGCACTGCCGACCGAAAAAATTGCGCGAGAGATGAGCCAGCTTCGCGTGGTCGATGAGTCCGGTGAGGATTACCTGTACCCTGCCAGCCATTTCGCAAACGTCCGCTTGCCGCAGGCGGCCAAGGTGGCGCTCCTGCGGGCGCGTTGACCTGTTAAGTCCGGCGCGCATCTTGCGTTTGTTTCAAGCCACCCCGACGGGCTCGTTATGAAGCACCAGAAACTGCCTGGTTTGAAGGGGAAGTGATGCTGAACCGCGCGAACGCCGTGCACGTCCGTGCACTTCAAGGAACGGCGCCGGTTGCCTTGGTAACTGCTCACCGAGCAGGATGCGCACGATCGCCCAGCGCCTCATTCGCGGCTTCCAGGGCCGCAACCGCCTGGTTGCGCGACACGGAAGGAAAGGAGTCGAGGAACTCGTCCAGGCTGTAACCACCCTCCAGGTAATCGATAAAATTCCGCAACGGCACACGGGTGCCCACAAAAACGGGGGTGCCGCCGAGAATCTCGGGGTCGCTGTGGATCATGTCTGTGAGGGTGTCCATGGGGTCTCCCCTGACAGCCATTCTAGCCCCGCGATCGCTGTGGCTCAATCATGAGATTTGGGCCACCGACCAGGCTAGTGGCCCGGGTCTGCGGAGCTGGAAGTTCGACGAATGCGAAGCATGGGAAGCGATGCGACTCATCATTGTGGTCTCCTGCTGCGATATTGCAAGCGGGCGCGGGTCATGCGCTCGCGTAGTACGCCCTGTTCGAAAAAGTCCCTTTCCAAACGCCGAAGCTGCCGGTCTATCAGGTAATTGGTCTGATGAATGAGGCAGAGGGCGATGTTGTCAACGACTTCGGGCGGGCGGGTTTCCACGAACTCGCGATAGTCCTCGTAGGTCTGCGGCGCCTTGCGGCCCAGCTTGCGCACGAATTGGGCCTCCTTCGAGTCCTTGTCCCAAATCTTCAGGTCGCGGGCGCGGAGGTGGTCTTTGTAGTCATCGAGCAATTCTTCGAGGCTCGAGCGGGCGACGTTGGTGAGCTTGATCTCACTTTCCTTCGAGGTAAGCGCGGCCTTGCTGCCCTCCAGGATGTTCTTCTTGCCGGAGCGGGCGGCCTGGATCATCTGGTCAACCGTGCGGTCGCCCCGGGAGAGGAACCTGTGCGCAAAGCGGAAGGTTAGGTCATAGACAATCTCGGCTTTCTGGAAGGAGAGCAGCGTCTGGTAATTGCCGCGCGGAGGAAGAATGCGATGGGAACCATGAGAGGAATGCGAGCTATTTGAAACATGCGAATCATGGGAGGAAAGCGAATCATGGGAGACCTGGGAGGAATTTTTCCCATCTCTCCCATTCTTCGCATTATTCCCATTCGGAGCCATGGCAATCCGCTTCTACTCTCCCCCTTGGCTTCCCCTCCCCTGCAGCCAGGAGGCGAGCGGCGCTTGCTGTTGCGCTTTAAGGTCCACGCAGTAGTTCACGTTTTCCTGCGCCTGTTTCAGGGAGCGTTCGAACGCCGGCGAGTGATGCGCGGTAAAGAACTCCATCGCCTGGTCTCGCAGGGCCGCGTCGCAGAACCCACCGGTGGATTGCACGATGATCGTCCCGCCGAAGGGCCCGCCCAGGTTTTCGATTTTTCCCCAATTGGCGCGGACAAAATCCCAAGCCATCTTCTGTCCAGCCGGATTGCCCATGGTCTGCGCAATCAATCCCGCGCCGTCCTGGGAGCGCGCATCTGTGGAGATGGAGTAATCCAAGGTACGCTGCAGCAGCGCGGGATCGCTGAAGGACCCAAGCGCTCCCTGGTACATGTAATATTCCTCCGGGCTCTTGGCCGATTTGAGGGCGGCCATCACCTTGTCATAGTAGGCCGCGTCACCGTCACGCGCCGCAATACCCATGGCGGAAAACGCCAGTTCTCGATTCACCGAGGCGGGATCGGCCAGCACCTGGTTGGCAAGCTTTTTCGAGAGCGCCAGCACCTGCGGATCGCGGGCAACGATTCCCAGGGCAAACATCAGCCGGGCGCGGAGGCCCTCGATATCAGCGCTCTCGCCCGCCTTAGGTTCGAAGCCCACATCCTGGGCGACGGGCGCCAGCAACTGGCCCACCCACACACGAAATGCTTCGCGGTCGGAATCGGTGGTCAGATGACGTTCGATCTCGAAAAACGGGCCAATCATCTCGTCAATCACTGCCGTATTCCGGTCGGCCTGCAGGCCCTGCGCCAGCGCCAGATAATCGCCGATGGGCTCGCGATTGACCCGTACGGAGGCCCATACATCGGAAAGCAGCAGGATGCGCTCCGCGGGCGTCAGCGCAGTCTCCACGTTACCCGCCATGGCGTGAACCGCTTCCGAGGTATAGCCGGAGCGGTAGACGCCCCGGGCGCCCGAGTTGGCGTAGATCCAGGGCGCACATTCTTTGAGCGAAACGCTGCCCTGCTTCTGCGCCAGAACCTCGCAGTGCTCGACCACGCCCTTTCCGGATGCGCCTTCTCTCACACAGACAGGAATCTCCCAAAGTTCTTTGGTGCCGGCGTCGAATTTCGCACGGTCGAAGAAGTAGCGTTGCTGTTCCAGCGAAGCGGTCTCCGCACTACCTGTGCAGCCGGTCTTCACGCTGACGATCGGCGTTCCCGCCTGGTCGATATAGGCGGGCATGATCCTATCCACCGGCTTCCCCGAGGCCTTGGTCTGGGCGTTCCAGAAATCGGCCGCGGTGGCATTGGCGTACTCGTGTTGCTGCAGGTAGGCATTTACCCCGGAGCGAAACGTCTCCGGTCCAAGATAGGCTTCAATCATTCGCAGCACCGCCGCGGTCTTTGCATAGGTGATGGCATCGGCATTTTCCACCATCTCGGCTGAAGTCTGCGCATCCTGGCGGATCGGGTGGGTATTCACCAGGGAGTCGGCGTTCATGGCGCCGGTCATGGATTGCACGTCATCGAGCTGCACGTTCCACTCCGGCTTCCAGGCGGCAATTGGCTTACTTGACATCCAGGTGGCGAACCCTTCGTTGAGCCAGAGGTCGTTCCACCACTGCATGGTCACCAAATCGCCAAACCACTGGTGCGCCATCTCATGGGCAATCACCGAAGCGATGGTCTTCTTCAAATCGACGGCGGTTTTGTCGTCCGCCTGCAACAGGATCTCGCGAAACGTTATGCAGGCGGTGTTCTCCATGGCGCCGGCAGAGAAATCGGGAAGCCCGACCAGATCCAGCTTGCCGTAGGGATACTTCACGGCGAAATACTGGTTGTAGTACTGCATCACGTGCTCGGCGGCCTCCAACCCAAAATGGCCCAGCTCCTTCTTGCCGGGGACGGCCCATACGCGAATGGGAATGCCATCGACGGATCCCTCGATGTATTCAAAATTGCCAACCACGAGTGCCGCGAGATACGAGGACATCTTCGGTGTGGTCGAAAAACGCACCGTGTGCTTCCCGTCGCCCGGACCCGGGGTGTCTGAGATTACCTTGCCGTTGGAAATGGCGACAATGTCCTTGTCGGCGATGGCAGTGATGTCGAAGGTCGCCTTGTACGCAGGCTCGTCAAACGAGGGGAATGCGCGGCGGGCGTCCTGCGCCTCAAATTGAGTAGCAGCATACTTGCGGCCTTGCTCGTCCTTGCCCAGATAGAATCCCCGCAGCTTGTCGTTGAGGATGCCGGTGTATTGAATCCGGAGGGTGGCGGGGCCGGGAGGAATCGTGGCTCCGAAATCGAGCACGGCCTGTTCTTTTTCCTTATCGAGTGTGACCTTGGCCTTACGGGAGGCGCTGCCGCTGGAGATGTTCACTTCCTGGAACTCGATCTCCGCGGCATTCAGCACGATCCGGGACGTCGATTTCAGCACGTTGAGCTTGATCGCCTCCTCGCCGCCAAAAGTCGCCTTGGCGAGATTAGGGGCGAACGAAAGCTGATAATTTTCCGGCGACGCCAGTTCGGGCAACCGTTGCGCACCGGCAAGAAGCGCCGAACCTAACAGACAAACAAGAATTGAAAAAAATCTTTTCATGCCATCCTCCCAAAGCCGTTTCTCCCGGTGCTGTCCGGAAAATCGCGACCTGAAAATTGATCCGGTCACAGCCGTATACGCATGCACAAATCCGAAAGTTTCAACGCGCGGGGGAAACATCATCGCGCATTTTGGCCGCAGTGCAAATTCACCTTCGTATAGACGTCCGGTTCAGATTTTTGTTTGGAAGAAGAACAGAATTATTTCCTGAGGCGGAGCAAGCTTACAGCAATGTGCGTTTCACCCTTGTTTTTGGCGGGTCTTGTGGGACTCATCTGTTCCAGAAGAACATCGCCCGGAAAAAAACTCAGGGGACGCTTGACGCGTCCCCCACTTAGACCTAGCGATTGCAAGCAGCCTTATTTCTTCTTGGCTGGTTTCTTCGCGGCCTTCTTTGCAGGCTTTTTTGCTGCCATAGATCTATTCTCCCTTCATTCGATTTTCATCGAGATTGCAACGATCGTCTGTTGCATGTTGTCTCAACGTATAGAGTGAATCAAAAACGAAGTCAAGAGAAAAGTGATGAACGCAGTTGACTCGGATGCGACATTGATTCCATCACTTCAGGAAGAAACGGAGCGCGACTCCGGCGATGGCGTCCTGCGCGGAATGCGCAAACATCCCCGGGCGCAGGCTCTTTCGCCAATACGCAACCAGCCCCAGCAATGCCCCTTCGGCGGCAATCAGCAGCATGCGGGTTGCGCCCTCGTACCCGTGGCTGGACCCGAAGAGCAAAGACTGCAGAACAATACCGACGACGGCCGTATGGCCCCAGGCGGAAAACTGCCGTTGCAGATACCCGCGAAAAATAATTTCCTCGCAGATACCGGCGGTGAGGCAGAGCGCCAGAAACAGAAAGACCTCAAGCCCGCTGCGCGGCA
>JBEKOS010000332.1:0-5601 GCA_049521535.1 Terriglobales bacterium
CATTTCTGGCAGCCACGATCCTATGACTTCAACGTCTGGAGCTTTAAGAAATATGTGGAGAAGCTGCGCTACATGCACCGCAATCCCGTGGCCCGCGGGCTCGTCCAGCGTCCGGAGCACTGGCGCTGGAGCAGCTACCGGTTTTTCGCTTACGGCGAGCTTGGGGCAGTCAAGATCGACTATGACCTCCCCGATACGCCCTTGGAACAAATGGTGCTTAGGCAGAGAGGCAAAGCACAAGGGCGGCGAACGACGCAATCCGTTGGCAAGCGCCGTACCACCCGCCCTTGGCGTCGGCAAAGTACGCCTCCACCAAGGACGGGGCACGCACGATCTTGAGCACCGCCAAGTAGAATGAACCTTATGAGCCGGGCCGCCCGCCCACGCAAACAGAAACCCAAACAATTGTCAACAAAAGGGCGGGCCACCCGCCACTCCATTTGCGGGTCGAACTAACGGAAATCAATATGATCAGCCCACAATTGACCGCGCCACCAAGCGGCCAGGCATCCCGCCGGTACTCCACATTACCGTTGGCGTCATACAGGGCGGTACGCTTGTTCAACCGGCGTGGCCGTATATACTTACACTTCGCCTGAAACGATTGAGGCGCTAGAGGATTTCAATGCTTGAAGCATTGGATTACGAATCAGTCGGCCTGATTTCCGGACTCGAAGTCCATCAGCAGCTCCTGACCCGGGAGAAGTTGTTCTGCCGCTGTCCGGCAGGTGTGTATACCACGACCCATGACGGCGAGGTGCTGCGCCACATGCGCCCCACCCTGAGCGAATTGGGGGAGTACGATGGCACCGCCTTAATGGAGTTCAAGACGAAGAAAGAGATCGTCTACCTGCTGAATCAACTGAATGTCTGCACCTATGAAATGGACGATACCCCTCCGTTTCTGGTGAACCAGGAAGCCATCGACATCGCCGTCGAACTGTGCCTCGTGATGCACATGGACATCATCGACGAGGTGCACATCGCCCGCAAACAATATCTCGATGGCAGCATTCCCACCGGCTTTCAGCGCACGGCAATCATCGGCGTCAATGGCTGGCTTCCGTTCAAAGGCCGCAGACTTACCGTCACCCATGCTTCGCTGGAAGAGGATTCCTGCCGCGAGGTCAGCGACCGGGGGCATCGGATTGTTTTTCGCACGGACCGGCTGGGAATGCCGCTCACGGAAACTGTGACCGGCGCTGAGCTGCGCACTCCAGAGGAAGTGCGCGATGCCATCATTCTGTGCTCGCTCACGGCGCGCTCCACCGGGCGCGTGCGCACCGGAATTGGCGCCGGACGAGAGGATATCAACGTGAGCGTGCGCGGCGGCAGCCGGGTGGAGATCAAAGGGGTCCCGCGGGCGCCGTACGCCGTGAAACTGGTCCACAACGAGGGTATACGGCAGTCGAATCTGCTTAAGCTTCGCGACGAAATGCATGCGCGCGGCATGCGTCGCCCGGAAGACATTCGCATGTCCATGCATAATGTCACCGAGATTTTCTCGCAGGCCTCCATTCCCTTTGCGACCACCACGCGTGCATCCGGCGGAACGGTAATGGCGGTCCGCATCGAAGGCGCCAGCGGCCTGGCCCAATACCCCACGCAACCCAGCACCATTTTTCTGGATGAGCTGGCGGGGCGAATTCGCGTGATTGCCTGTCTTGACGACCCGCCGATTGTCCTTGGCTCGTCGCAGATGGCCATCCTGCCGGATGGCCGGGGCCTGACTAATAAGGTCTCCAACCGGGCCAAGGTTTCTCCGCAGGACGACTTCTACCTGGTATGGGGTCCGGAAGACGATTGCCGCACGGCCGCCGAGGAGATTCGCCTCCGCTTCGCCGATGCTGCCCAAGGCATACCCAAAGAGACCCGCCAGGCACTTCCCGGGGGGTTTACCACTTTCGAGCGCATCCTGCCCGGACCGGATCGCATGTACCCCGACACCGATTCCCCGCCCACACGAATTACCGCCGAGCGCGTGGAGGCGGCACGCCAGCGGATTCATGCCACTCCCTGGCAGCGGCTCGAGCAATACAGCCGGTGGAGGGTCCCGGTGGAGACCACCGAATACCTCATTCGCCGCGGGAGCGCTGAAGTCGTGGATATGGCGGTGCAGAAGACCGGCGTGGATGGCCTGACAGCCGCCATTGAAATCGGCCAGGTTGGGAGGTCGCTCAAGCGAGCGGGAGTCCCCCTCGACAGTTTGCGGCCGGAGCAGTGGGTCGGGATCTTTGATTTGTACACCGATGGCCGGTTGCCGCGCGAATGTATCCGGGAGGTGGCTCAGCACCTGGCCTTTCAGCCGGGAACCACTGCGGAGGCGGCTTGCGACGCTCTGGGGATCAGGATTCTGAGCGCGGAGGAATGGAAGCCTGAACTAGGCACGCTGGGCATGAATGGCGAGAGTGCCCGCGCAAACCAGGATTCCGCAAAGCGTCTGCGCTATCTGGCGGGCAAAGCGATGGAAAAGCTTAAACGCAAGGCGCCGGCAAAAGAGGTGGTCGAGTTCCTGCGGACATCCCTCAGTGCCGCGTCAGATTGAGTGCGGCGAGAACAAATTGTTATCTTCACCCGGGCTTACACCAAGGAGGAATTGCGTGAAGGGAAGAAAGTCGAGGTTTCGTTGGTACACCGCAGTAATGTCAGCCCTGATGGCGCTCGCCTGCATACCGGCACTGGCTCAAGGTCACGATGCAGAGGTTAAGGCTTTGAAAGAGAACGAAGCTCAATGGAACCGTGACTTCGCGGAGCGCGATCTCGACAAGATCATTGCGCACTACGCCGATGACGCCGTGCTCATCGTCTGCGGAACTTCTCCCAGTTCTGGCAAAGCCGCCATCCGCCAGGGGTTGGCAGGGATGATCGCGGATGCCGCATTTTCATTGAATATCCAGGCTTCGAAGGTGGAAGTCGCGAAGTCAGGCGACCTTGCTTTTACGCAAGGCTCCTACACGCTGACGCTCACCGATCCCGCTACGAAGAAGCGCATTCAGGACCACGGCAGCTATGTGACTACCTATCGCAAGCAGGGCGGAAGGTGGAAAGCCGTAGCCGATGTGGCGGTTTCCGATATACCGCCCCCGGCGCAAAAGTGAACCGACAAAGCTGACCGACAAATTTTTATGACTGCTCGATCCGACCAATTCCAAGGGTACCGCGGTCCCGCGAGGCAATTGCTGGAGAGATTCGGCATTGGCGTGTGGAGCGAGGTAGAGATTACCAACGACCGCGGCTCCAATTTCAACGGGGTTGTACTGCCGCGCAGCGAGACTTGCGACGACTTGCACATTGTGGTCAAGCTCTTCAACGGCTATAACGTCGGCCTTGCGGCGGACCGGATTTCCTCCGCCCGGGAGATTGGATACAAAAAGGCCGTTTACAAGATTCCGGAGAAGGAGTTCCCTTTCGACGCCAGCAAAAAGAAAGTCACGCTGCTGGGAACGGGTGGAACGATTGCCAGCCGGCTCGATTATCGGACGGGGGCGGTGATACCGGCTTTTACGCCGGGTGAACTATATGGCGCCGTGCCTGAATTGGCAGATATCGCCAATCTGACGACGAAGAAATTATTCGGCGTGTTTAGTGAAAATATGGGTCCGGAGCAGTATATTCCACTGGCCAAAGCCATCGGCGAGGAGATTGCGAACGGGGCAAGCGGCATCGTGATTGGTCATGGCACCGATACCATGGCACACACCGGAGCGATCCTCAGCTTCATGGTGCAGAACTCGCCCGTGCCAATCGTGATTGTCGGAAGCCAGCGAAGTTCTGACCGGCCTTCCAGCGACGCCGCGGTAAATCTGATGAATGCGGTGCGGGCAGCCGCCGAGTGCGACATCGCGGAAGTAATGCTCTGCATGTTTGGCCCCACCTCGGACAAATACGACCTGCTGCACCGGGGCACGCGTTGCCGCAAGATGCACTCCAGTTACCGCTCAACGTTTCGCACCGTCGGCGCTACGCCGCTCGCCATGGTTCATTGCGTCAAGAACGAAAAGGGCAGCTATTTCGATTACCTGACGGACGATTTCCTGAAACGGGACCTTTCAAGGGTCCCCAACATTCTTCCCTTCTTCGAAGAAAAGGTCACGATTCAGTACTATTATCCGAACTTCAACCCGGACATCATCGACGCCCTAAGCGATCGCGGCTATCGCGGCATGGTGATCGCCGGCACCGGCCTCGGGCACGTCAACAAGCCGTTGTACCCGGCCATCAAGCGCGCCATCGAAAAAGGTATGACCGTGGTGATGACCGTCCAGACGCTCTGGGGCTTTGCGCAAATGTACGTATACGACACCGGCCGCGACCTGCTTGATTTGGGAATCATCCCCCTGGACAACATGCTCCCCGAAACCGCCTACATGAAGCTGGCATGGGTTCTCGGCCAGACCAGCGATCCGAAAACCATTCGAGAATTGATGCTAACCGCCGTGAACCATGAGATCACTCCGCGTGAACCGCATAACGGCTACCTGATCCTGCAAGGCGGTCTCCCCGAAGTGGATGCCTTTACCCGCAAACACTGGAAGTAGGAATTAGTCCTGAGCACCTTGGTAGTCCGCGAAGCCCTTTGCGAATGGAGTTCAGGATGTAGGATATGTATCCTGCGCAAGTCAGAAACGAGTGGGGAGGAATACCATGGCGGCAGTCCTAACTTCCCTAGCCGAATATTTAGCGACGACCTACCAGCCGGATTGCGACTTCGTCGACGGAGAGATTGAGGAACGGAATGTGGGGAGAAAGGAACACTCGGCGGTTCAAGCGTTTTTTGCGTGGTTTGTGCGCCAGAATCAGGAATGGCGGTTCTCAGCCTATCCTGAACTTCGCATCCAAGTAAATTCAGATCGGGTGCGCGTCGCGGACGTAGCGATATTGCCCTGCGTTCTCTCATGCCGTTCTGAAACAAAGTCCTTAACGGCGTCATTCAGCCATTTGGCTGGCAGCCCCAAGTCTTCGCCAATCCGCCCAGCGAGCTCGCGGATGATTTTCGCCGGCTGAAACAGAGCGTCCACATCCTTTGTCGTTAAGCGCGCGGTGAACGCCAGAATCATCGCCGTGCCGCCAAACAGACAAATTTCACCCACCAACCCCTGTGCGACTAACTGTTCTGATAACGCACGCAACGCCGCGAGGATCGTCTCGCGAGTAAGGGCAGAACCCCCGGCGTTGTCTTTCGCATTCATCGCAACCAGAATTATCCCAAACCGGAAGGGATCATGCTAAGTTGAAGTCAACGTTACGGGTTTGCGTCGGCTGAATCTAACGAATGCTAACACCGATGCCCCGAGGAATCCGTGGTGCCAGTAGATCGCTTTCTGCATCTTGAGAACCTCGGAGTGTTGCCTTCAGGGCTTGACAGCCGGCACCACTGCCGCGATAAAGTCTTTTGCGACCGCGAATAAAAGGAGAGCAACTATGTCTTTGCGGATTAATGACGAAGCGCCAAATTTCACCGCTGAAACCACTCATGGCGCCATCAACTTTCACGAATGGATGGGCAACGGCTGGGCCATCCTGTTCTCTCACCCAAAGGATTTCACTCCCGTGTGCACCACTGAATTGGGCTATATGGCCGGCCTGCAGCCTGAATTTGAA
>JBEKOS010000333.1:0-5578 GCA_049521535.1 Terriglobales bacterium
GCGGAACGACGTATCCGTTGGAAGAACTAAGACAGGGAAGGGTAGGGACGGGGCAGTTGTAAATTGCCAATCAGCCGATGATCGAGGACCTTTATCGGAGACACGATTACAATGCCGCGCTATTTCGCCAATTCCAATTCAATCGCTTTCGTATCTGTCTCAGCTTGGCTATGCGAAAACTGAGAATCTGGCCAGCCCGTATCGGCTCACGCTTCGACTCGCTGCTTGCCGCTCCGTTCTTCCACCGCGCCTGAAGTTTTGAAGTTAAAGACGCTAGGTTTTCTAAGGAATCAGCCGGAGGGGTTTCCGCCAATGGCTCTTCTGCCGTGATCGTGCAGGTGGCTTGTACCCCTTCGCCTAGCTCCACCTGGGCTACCGTTCCGGAAATCCTCTTGATCCGGCCGGATACCAGGTCGCCCGCCTTGTGCTCAGCGAGGTACTCTTCAAGGCTTGAAGGCTCCATCTGCTTGATTCCGAGTTTCAAACGTCGCCGCTCGGAATCGATTTCAAGCACCTGTGCCTTGACGATTTGTCCGAGCTTGAGCACATCCTGCGGATGGTTTATGCGCTTTTCTGCGCTGATATCGCCCACAAAAATCATGCCCTCGATGCCTTCTGCGACCTGTACGAAAGCGCCGAACTTGGCCAGACTGGTCACCGGTCCAGAAACTACAGTGCCTACCGGATACCTCTGCCCGACATCGACCCAGGGATCTCCGAGCGCCTGCTTCAAGCCAAGGGAGATGCGGCGTTCGCCGGCATTCACAGCCAGTACCACGGCTTCTACGGCGTCGCCAACCTTCACTACATCCGAAACCTTGCGCACCTTCCTGGCCCATGACATTTCCGAAATGTGAATTAAACCATCCAGTCCTGGTTCCAATTCGACGAAGGCGCCAAAGTCGGCAGTTCTGGTCACGCTGCCACGCACCCGTTCTCCCACTTTGTACTTTTCTGCTGCCAAATCCCAAGGATCCGTTTGTAGTTGTTTCATGCTCAATGAAATTCGTTGCTTCTCGGAATCGACCTTAAGGACCTTGGCTTCGACTTCCTGCCCCACAGCCAGCACATCCGATGGTTTGCCGATGCGGCCCCACGAAATATCAGCGACGTGCAACAACCCGTCCATCTCGCCAATATCCACGAACGCGCCATAATCTGTAAGGCTGCGGACCGTGCCATGAACCGTTTCGCCTTCTTTCACTTCTGCGTAGCGGAGCGCCTTTTGCGAGCGCTCTTCCTCTTCGGCAATGGCACGGGCATCCACCACGACATCCTCGTCGGCGACATCGAGCTTGATAATGCGGCAGCGAATTTCCTGTCCGACCAGCTTTTCCACCTCGGCGGCCTCACGCACCCCGGTGCGCGAATTCGGCATAAAGGCGCGAACCCCGACATCCACACTGACCCCGCCCTTGACCACGCCCGTCACCGTGCCAATGATCGTCGACTTGTCGGCATACGCTTTCTCCAGCGCCGACCAATCCGTGGGTCTCTCAACCCGGCCGACGGAAAGCTCATAGTAGCCCTCCGGGTCACGCCCTTTGATGCTGACCGGCAGCGTATCCCCGACATTAGCCGCGTGTCCGGCGCCTTGCAGCGCCAACAGCGGGATAATGCCTTCCGTCTTCAGACCTATGTCGAGGAAAACAGACTCAGCGGAGACAGCGACGATGGTGCCCATGCGTCGCGATCCGCCCTCTTCCGTTCGATGAGTGTGGCTTTGTTCGAATTCAGCAAGAAGGTCCCGGAACGATGACTCATTAGACGCATCTGCGAGCGGAGATTCTGGCGTAGTTGGGTTGGACATGGGAAGTTGGGTCTCTCAGGAATGTCCTAAGTAGCATACCACTGCGTGGACTATTGGGACTTCAATACTCGGATTTGGAATTTGAGAACTGCGGAAGCTCCGGAGACCGGGCAGGAAACGACGGCTGCGCCTGTTCAATTCCAAATTCCCAGGTCCGAGGTCCCAGATGTCACCTGGTCGGCTCCATCTTCAGCGCGTTATTGAAGCGGTTGAAGTAGTTGAACAGCCCGATGGCGGCACCGAGCTCGATAATCTCGCCCTCATTAAAATATCGCCTCAGTTCGTTGAAAAGCCCGTCGTCCACTTGATTGGAATCAAGCGTCAGACGGTCGGCAAACCGCAATGCAGCCTTGTCCGCTGGAGAGAAGTCTGTACGTTGCTCAAAATCGGCGAGGTTCTCAATCTGGTCTTCGGTCCAGCCATGCCGCCTTGCCAAGGCGGTGTGAGAGGCAAGTCAATACTCGCAGTGGTTGAGCTGCGACGTCCGCAAAATGACGAGTTCCTTGAGTTTGGCGGGCACTGTTCCGGTATTCATGACCGCCCGAAAATGCGCAATCATAGTGCGGAAAATCTCCGGACGATGAGCCACGGTGCGGAACATGTTGGGCACGTTCCCCCTCTCTTTCAGGTAGCCGTCGAAAATCTCTCGAGTTGCTGGATCGACCTGTTCTTTGCCTAATCGGGAGATTCTCGGCTGCGACTTGGGAGAGGGGTCCATGAAATCCAGGGGAGGCGCAAAGCGTGCCGCCAGAGGTGGCTCCCGGCGGCTCGCCGCTTGCGGCTGGATGTATTCTTGCTTATTTGCCAAAGGCGGCAACTGCCGCGGCTTCGTCGTCCTTTACGTCAAACACCGTGTACAACTTGGTGATTTGCAGAAGGTCGTGCACCTTCTTGGTCAGATGAAGGAGCTTTAGATCGCCGGCCTGGTTGCGCACCGTGGTGTAGGCGCTGACCAGTTCGCCGATTCCGGAGCTGTCAATATAGGTAACATCTCCCAGGTTCAACAAGATTTTCTTCTGCCCCTTTGCGATTAGGTCGCGTACCAGATCGCGCAGTACCACGCTGCCTTCGCCTAGCGTTATGCGGCCGCTCAAGTCCACAATCGTGACACCGTCGACCTGCCGGGAACTGGATTTCATCATGGTTATACCCTCTCCTTGCCGCCGGCCTCGCTGGACCGCGCGTGCGTATTTTTGACCAAAATAACTTCGGTGCCGGGATTCATGTTTCTCACCCGCACCTCGTCCATATAAGCCCGCATTAGGAAGATACCACGACCGGACTGTTTAAGCAGATTTTCCGGCACCAACGGATCAGGAACATCTTCTTCGTCGAAGCCTTTTCCCTGATCGCGTACCGTAACCTGCAACTTCCCCGGTTGCCGCTCAAATACCACTTCTACCCGCTTGGCGGGATCGTACGCATTTCCGTGAAGCACAGCGTTCACCGTAGCCTCACGCACCGACATCATGACTTCCTGCAGCTCGTCTCCATTCACTCCGCATTCGGAGGCAAATTTCTCAATGACAGACTCCGCCAGATTGACGCTATCCAGCGTCGATTCCAGCGTTAAGCTGATACGGTCTCCGGTCGCACTTGAAATCTTAGCCACTCCGGGATTCCGCCCTTCTACTTCCTATCACCAGCCTGGGCAGAAGCCCCATTCCATCCTTCCGGACTGGCCGGAAGGATGCAGAAGAGGAAAGCGGTAGTTTGCACTGCCGGGCGAACAAAGTCAAACGAGCCAAACAGCAGGCAGCAATGGGCGAGGGGCAAGTGCCGTAAAATTCAACATTCCGACGAACAAAAGCCAACCTGCTGCTAGCTACCCGCTACTTGCTACTATATTCTGATTTTGATGTCTAGCAGCTTTGCGCTTACGGAACTCTTGGGTGCGTCGGTTTTCGATTCGACCGGTGCGCGTGCCGGACGCGTGCGTGAGGTGGCACTATGCCCGCAAGACGATCGCGTTCGCGTATCGGCCTTGATTGTGCGCACGCATCAGGGAGACCGCTTACTTTCCGGCGTGGAACTGGCGCGAATAAACGGAGGAATTCAGGCCTCGTCGGCCGAGCCGGAATGGCCGGTCTACGCCGGGCATGAGGGCCTGCTGTTACTGGGCCGCGACCTCCTGGACCAGCAGATCATCGACGTGCACGGCCGCAAAGTAGTGCGCGTGAACGACATCGACATTCATGAGGAACACAATGATCATCAGGCCACTCTCAAGGTCGGTTCCGTCGACGTTGGCGCACGCGGAGCGGTCAGGCGGATGCTCAAAGGCGTCGTACCGCGCGCTGCAGTCCACAAGCTGTTGAGCCGGATTCCGGCTAAAGCCATTCCGTGGGATTTCGTCGACCTGATCGAAACCGACCCGGCACGCCGTGTGAAACTGAAGATTTCCCACGAACGGCTGGGAAGCTTGCATCCGGCAGACATCGCTGACATTGTTGAAGAACTTACACCCGCTGAGCGCGAAGCCGTGTTCGAGACCCTCGACGAAGAAGTCGCGGCTGAGGCCCTCGAAGAGGTTACGCCGAAAGTCCGGCAATCGATCATCCAGTCGCTCGATTCCGACCGCGCCGCCGACATTGTCGAGGAAATGGATCCTGACGCCGCCGCCGACCTTCTAGGCGATCTGGCACCCGAGCACTCGGAAGAGATTCTCGAGGAGATGGAACCCGAGGAGCGCAAAGATGTCGAGGAACTTCTCGAGTTCCACGAGGATACCGCTGCCGGCCGCATGACAACCGAGTACCTGTCGATTGCACCCCAGGCGACGGTGGAGGATGCAATCGGGCTGTTGCGTGGCTTTGAAGGAGGAGTGGAGACCGTCAGCACGATTTACCTGGTCGATGCCGATGAAAAACTGGTGGGTGCGGTCCCGCTGGCGAATCTTGTGCTTGCTTCTGCCGGAACGCCAATGTCCGAATTGGTCTCGCAGGCCCTGATTTCCGTTCCTGAGGGCGCTCGCGAAAACGAGTTCACCGAAATCGTTGACAAGTACAATCTGCTGACGCTGCCGGTTGTCGATGAGCAGGACCGGCTTACAGGCGTGATTACCGCTGACGACGTGATCACGCTGTTACGCAGCAAGCTGTAGGCATTCGTAATTGGTAATTTTGGAAATCGCGCGCTTTCCGCATCTGCGGGAATACTCCGTTTTTCAATTACCAAATACCAATTACCAGTTACAAAGGGATTGATGGCCAAAATCGCGTATCTCGAATGTACCCGCTGTTTCGAACACCTTGGTTCCGACCAGCCGCAGACAGTCTGCACAAAATGCGGCGGAGCACTTTATGTCCGCTATAACATGGCGGCACTCCGCACTGCCGCAAGTCCCTCGGCGCTGCCCGTGATTCCGGCGACCATGTGGCGATACAAGGCCGTGCTTCCCGATGCCGACCCGGTCACTTTGGGTGAAGGCCTCACTCCATTGCTGCCGAGTCGCGAGAATCCCAACGTTTTGATCAAGGACGAAGGCCTGAATCCAACTGGCTCCTTTAAGGCACGCGGTTTGTGTATGGCTGTGACCATGGCGCGCTTTTACGGCCTCAAGAAATTGGCGATTCCCTCGGCGGGAAATGCCGCCAGTGCGCTGGCGGCGTATGGTGCTGCCGCCGGGATCGAGGCGCATATCTTCATGCCCAAAGACGTACCGCGGGCAAATCTTGTCGAATGCCGAATGTATGGGGCGCACGTCACCTTGGTGGACGGATTAATCAGCGATTGCGCCAGGTTGCTAAGCGAGCGCAAACAGGCAGA
>JBEKOS010000334.1:0-5559 GCA_049521535.1 Terriglobales bacterium
CACCACGTTCTTCTCCCGTATGTCACCAAAATGAGAACTTGCGTCCTTGCCAAACGTCGGCGATCCTGCCTTCGCCATGTACTGCATCATGATGTCGCGCGCCGGAAAGCCGCGCACCAGCATCGAGCCCTGGTTGCGGATCATCGGGCCGAGCCATTCATCTTTCTTTAGGGCATAGGCCGAGGCGCAAGAACAGCCTTCCTGACCGAGGCCGAAATACACGCCGCCCACGACCTTGCCTTGTTTGTACAGGTTCTCAAGCGTGGCCTCCATGGCGCGATTGAGCAACATGTAGCGATAGATTTCGAGCGCCTGTTCACAGGTGAGATAACGCGAATCTCGAATCGGCGGCACCGGGCCGGAGAGATCGCCCTGCACCTCGTAGTGGACTTCATCCCCCTCCGCTACCTGGCGAACATCAAACCTGGGGTGCTCCAACCGGTGATCGGCAATCACATAGCAACGCTGGAATGCGTCTCCGTGCGATTCAGCACCTTGGGACTGGCCTTCCCTTTGCTTGCGCGGAGGCAGCGCATCCGCGGTCGGGTCCGACGCGGTGCGCGTTCCCGGCGCCCGGTTCGGGTTGTGCGGGTCCAGATGCGGCGTGGGCTTCTTTTTTGCCATGTAAAGAGATGCAGTTCAATCCTATCGAATTTCGTCTCAATCGTGCGGGCTGCAGTCGAGTGAAATCATGAAACGCAGATTTGTCACCCTGAGGCTGCGCCCGTTGCGGCCGAAGGTTCCATGCATTCTTCTACTGCACGCGAATTGCATAGATCCTTCGTTTTCCACCCCATCACGCGCAAGTACGGCGCGTGATGGGGACCCCGGCCGCTCAGGATGACAGGTTCAAAGCTACCGCTACGCTTGGACTTATGCCCAAGAAACCTCGTCCCCGTGCAACCCTCGCATTTCTTCCGGGGCTTTGAGCGGAATATCGACCGAGCGTCCGAGTAGAGCATCCAGGGTCTCCACCCACAGAATCTGCGATTGGAAGACGCGTCCGAAGTTGCGGGCCACCGACTCCGCCACCGTGTCCATCGAAACGAACGCGCGAGTCTCCCGCGACAAAGACGTTACTGGCTTGGACTGAATCCCGCACGGCACGATCAAACCAAAATGCCTCAGATCTGTATTCACGTTGAGCGCGAATCCATGCGAGGTTATTCCGCGCGAAATATGCACGCCAATCGCAGCGATCTTGGCTTGTGGATCGGTTGTTGTCCACACGCCCGTCAGCTTGGGCACTCGCGCCGCCGCAACTCCGAGGTCAGCGCAAGTGCGAATTAGAGCCTCTTCCAGCCGGCGAACATACTCAATGGCGCCGAGCGTCTTGCGCCCGGCTTCCGGTGGAATGTCTTCCTCCATCTCGGGCTTCCGGAAACTGCGCAAATCAAAAATGGGATAACCCACAAGCTGCCCGGGACCATGATAGGTAACGTCACCGCCGCGATCACACTCGAACACCGCAACGCCCTCGCTCTTGAGCACATCCGGCACCGCCAGCACATTGCGCTGATTGGCGTTGCGCCCCATGGTGATGACCGGCGGATGCTCCAGCAGCAGCAGCACATTAGGAATACGGCCAGAGTGGCGCAATTCCACCAGCGAGCGCTGGAGCCTGACTGCTGTTTCGTAATCGACCGTGCCGAGCTGAATGACGGAAATCATAGAAGCAATCGCAAAATCTATTGTAAGGTGAATTTGTGAAGTAATTGGCGGTTTCCGGACGAAGGAGCACCATGAGTGGCCGCGTCAAGTTTCTTATTCTTCTCGTAGTAGTCGGCCTGGGCGCTACGGCATATTACTTTGCTGGCGTGGACCGCTCCGGCGACTTGGTGCTGATCGGCACGGTCGATGCCAACCAAGTCATCGTCAGCAGCCAGATTCAGGGGCGTATCCAGAAATTACTGGTAGACGAGGGAACCCAAGTCCACCAAGGCGACCTGATCGCCGAACTTGACCCGGTCGAGTTGGAAGCGGAGAAACATGCGGCGGAAGCGACCCAGGCCAGCCTCGAATCGCAATTATCGGCCAGCCGGTATACGGAACGGGTCACGCGGGGCTCAACGTCGAGCGACGTAACCAATGCCCAGGCGCGGCTGCAGGCAGCGCGTTCGTCGCTGGCAGAGGCGCAGGCCAATCTGGCACTGACCCAGCTTGACACCGACCGCACGGTCAAGCTTGCGGCCGATGGTGTGGCCTCCGAGCAGGATCGCGACCGTGCACAAGCTGCGCTCACGGCGCAAAAAGCCCACGTGCAGGCCTTGCAGGACCAGGTGCGCTCGGCTGAAGCCGACGTAACCGCAGCCGAGGCAAGGTTGCACCAAACCAACGCCGCCGAAAGCACTGTGGCCGCCATGCACGCCCAGATGCTCACCGCCCAGGCTCAGCAGGCAGAGGCGGAAACACGCCTGGGTTATACGCGAATTTATGCCCCGGTTTCCGGGCTGGTGTCGGTGCGCGCGGCCCGCGAGGGTGAGGTGGTGAATCCCGGCACGCCCATCGTCACCATCGTCGATCTGGGTTACACCTGGGCTTACGCGGCGGTTCCCGAAACCTATTCGGACCGTATCCGGTTGGGCGATCAACTGAACGTGCGCATGCCGGGGGGGCACGTCGTCTCCGGTGAAGTGATCTTCAAAGCGGCCGAAGGCGATTTTGCAACTCAGCGCGACGTCGGTCGACGCAAACGCGATATCAAGACCGTTGGCTTAAAGGTGCGACTCGACAACAGCCAGCGAAATCTGGTGCCGGGAATGACCGCCGAGGTGCTCATCCCCAAGTCGGTGCTTGAAGGTAAGAGTTTCGCCCCCAGCGCTGCTGGAAACAACACGCTGCCGGTTGCGCCGCAACCGTCGGCCGATCCGCCACCGGCGGGGGGCAAGTGATGACCGCGCCCGCCATCGAGGTTGAGCATATCGTCAAGCGCTACGGCGATTTCACGGCTGTGGATGACATTTCCTTCAACGTGGAAGACGGAGAAATTTTCGGGCTGCTCGGTCCCAACGGCGCCGGCAAGTCAACGCTCATCCGCATGATGACCACGCTAATTCCCATCACTGCGGGATACGCGCGCATCCTGGGACATGACGTGGCCAAGGACCCGGATGCTGCCCGCAACCTGATAGGAGTGGTGCCGCAGGCACTCACCAGTGACATTGATCTTACCGTCGAAGAAAATCTAAGCATTTATGCCAAGCTTTACGACGTTCCGGCGAAGGAACGCAAGCGCAGCATCGAGGAACTGCTTGAAGCTGTGGACCTGCTCAAATGGCGCGGCGCCCAGACCAAGACCTTGTCCGGGGGGATGCGCCGCCGCCTGGAGATCGCGCGCGGCCTGGTACACAATCCTCACATTTTTTTCCTGGATGAGCCCACCACCGGCCTCGACCCCGTGTCGCGCGTTGCGGTATGGGAGATGCTGACGGCCATCAAGCAGCGGCACAAACTGACGGTGTTGATCACCACGCACTACATGGACGAAGCTGACCGGCTTTGCGACCGGGTGGCCATAGTCGACCACGGTAAGCTGGTGGCGCTGGATTCCCCGATGAGCCTGAAAGCAAGCGTGCCGGGAACCAACGTCATCGAGGCCCAATTCGTCAACGCTCCTGATGACTGGCAGCAACAACTGGAAAGACTCGCCGATGCGCACCGGGTGCAGTCCGAAAGTGCCGGCATGTTTCGCATTATGTCGGACAACGGTTCGGCGACTACCACGGCACTGGTGGAACTGGCGGTCCGCCTGGGCGTGTCGATCAAGTCGTTGTCGGTGCAGAATACCACGCTGGACGACGTTTTCGTCCATTTTACCGGCCGGCAGTTGCGCGACGAGCAGGTGAAGACCTACAGCTTCATGATGCCCGACCGGCCGGGGATGAGGCCGTAGGAGCAGTCAGCCATCAGCAATCAGCCGTCAGCTTAAGCAACAGTGCTGACGCGGTGGGTGTTCATCGCGCAAGCTGAGACGCTGAATGACGAGCTTTGTTTGCTGATTGCTGAAAGCCGACTGCTGAGAGCTTTTTTATGCATCGCATGATGGCCATCGTCGAACGGGAACTGCGCAAGTTCCTGCGTTCCCCGGCCCTGATGATGGTCTCCACCATATTTCCCCTAGTGCAATTGGTCGTGTTGGGAAGCGCCTTCGGAGGCAAGATCCATGGCGCCCGCGTGGCTATTGTCGATCAGGACCATGGCACGCAGGCCATCAGGATCCGCGAGGCCTTCGACGCCATCCAAAGCAACGCCCGCACCATCACGCCCGTGTATTACACGGACGACAAGCAAGCAGCCATCGATGTGCGCGACGGGCGTTTGGATGGCGCACTGATCATTCCCCCCCAATTTTCTTCGCGCTTCTACGAACAGAACCGGCCGCGCATAGCGCTCATCGTAGACAACAGCGACAACTTCATGAGTTCAACCATGGAGCAGACTCTCACAGACCTCACTGCCGCTCTGAACCAGCCAGCCATTGAACCGCGCCTGTCCGGCCAGGTGTCATTGAATATCGTCGAGCTATACCCGTATATCGAGTACTTGAAGTACCTGCTGCCCGGTTCCATTGCCCTGGCGATGTTTGTGTCCGTCATGATCGGCGGCGGCATGTTATACATCGACGACAAAGCGCGCGGCGTGCACGAAGGCTACCTGGTTACGCCCATTACCCGGACGGAATTGGTCCTGGGCCTGATCCTGGCCGGCGTAATCAAGGCGGTGGTGGCCGGCATAGTGATTACCGTGCTCGGTTCCATGATCGCCGGGATACACGGAATCTTTGAGCCGGGTACGATCCTTGGGCTCCTCCTGATGATAATCTTCACGGCCGCGGCTTTTAATACCATGATGTTCCTGATCGTGGTGCGGGTGGACGATCCGCTGGTGCCGCGCGCCATATTCGGCATTTTGAACACGCTGCTGTTCTTTCCCAGCGGCGCGGTTTATCCGATCAGGGCCTTCCCCCCGTGGCTGAAAGCCATCGCCCGAGTTGACCCTTTCTCCTATGCGGTGGATGGTCTGAAAGCGCTGCTGCTTAAGGATGCCAGCTTCAGCGCCATCGGAATGGATCTGGCGGTGCTCGGCGTGTTCTCGATCATCATGTTTTGTATCGCAACGCCGCTTTTCCGGCGCACGCTGTAGCCCAATTACCGGATTTCATCGACTTTGGTGTTTTGCTCCGATATACTCTTCGCTTTGTCGGGATGACAACCATCCCGAGAGGCCGCGATGAAGAAGAAAATCAAGAAGTCCCATAAACAGGGGAACAGTGATGCGATACCACCGCCCTCCAGCCCCGGATTTACCCGCTTGGCGATGGAACGCACCCTGCGTGATGTCCACCGGCTCATGGAAGCCCAAAAATTCAACAGCATCGAGGAAGCGAATGCGTTTCTGGCGAATCTATCCGGGCCGGTATTAGAGCAGGCATTAACGGAGGCCCTACCGCAGTCCCCTCAACAGGAGGCGCAAGACATTGCTGCACGCGCCATGGAAGCCGCAACCAAAAGGGACGCAATTGCCCTGGCCCGCCAGGCCCTCGACAAAGATCCCGATTGT